>LGGY01000061.1 GCA_001509335.1 Fidelibacterota bacterium 46_43 | reverse complement strand
TTTTCACCCAGTTCCTTGAAAAATTTCATCAGGTCAATGATACCTGAGATACGCTCATCACTCTCATTGACCAGTTCGTGCATTTTACCTACTTCCTCAATCAGCTGTTCTGTCTTTATATCACCTGTCTCGGGATTAACAAGACCATTAACCCGGGTGCTGCTGATTTCCTGAAGCTGATTGATTTTCCGTCGGAGGGTCTGAAGCCGGAGCATAAGAGACCCGTAATACGACCCGGACATATCGTGTCCAACGCTTTTAACAATCAACTGGGATTCTTCAATGGCTTTTTGCCGTTCTTCCCTGAGTTCTTCATTTAAAAGCCGTTCACTCTGCCAGTTAAAGCCCCGTTTGATTCGTTTGACAAATTCATCAGGGAACTCGACAACCGCCGGTTTCTGAATAAAATCCCGGGCTCCATATTGCAGGGAATCCACGGCATTTTCTATGGTGATTTCACCTGTCAGAACGATAATATAGTTCCGGTTTATCAAAGACCGTTTGTTGAGTTCATTGAGGACTTCAATACCGCTCATGCCAGGCATTTTCAGGTCCAGGAGGACAACCCGATATTCAGAACTCTCCAGCCTTCGGATGGCTTCTGCCCCGTCCAGGACATATTCAACTTTCCAGTTTTCGTCTTCCAACAGGTCAACGATACTTTCACAAAACGCCTGGCTGTCGTCAACAATCAGCAGGTCGTTGTCAAACATTTTCACCTCCGGCCGGGATATAGATAGTAATTGAAACCCCGTTTCTTTCAGGTTTCAAATTTATCATTCCCTGATAATTATTGTGAACAATTTCTTTGGCTACGGTGAACATAAACTGTTGGGGTGTTACCACTTCACTGCCGTCCGGCAACATGGAAATCGCCGATCCAAAAGCCTGCATGGAAACATTATCTTCTGAATTGATGTGCGTCTTGATCATGTTGGATTTGTCTTCGTATGCCACTTCAATATGAATAAAGCCGTTATAGTGCTGTAATTGGGAAATGGCAATCAGGAGAAGATTGATCACCACTTCCATCATCTCGTTGGGCTCTACGATAACCTTTGGTATGGCCTTCTCTGCCTGACGATCTCTGTAGACGGTAATTTTCTTCCGGATAATCTCATCACTCAGGAAAAGCAGGCTTTCATCAATGATATCACTCCAGGTTTTCCGGACTTTTAAAAATCCGGCTTTGGTTGAGAATTCCTGCAAAACCTTGATGCCACTGGCGACTTCCGTCAGTTTTTCTTCTATCACCCCCAGGCGTTTAAAAAAATCTTCTGGTTTAAATGTTTTTTTCCGTTCTATCATCCGTTTCAGGTTGAGAACGTTGAGCTGGGCTGTCGTCAGAGGATTGATAACCTCATTGGGCAGGCGGATTGCCATAGTGCCAAGAGCTGTAAGCCGCTGAGTTTTAAACATTTGAATGGCAGAGGTTTTCATGCTTTCCAGATATTGCAGGTTTTCAATGGCAACTGCCAGCATATCGGCAAGGACGGCAATGTACTTTTCATCATCTTCAGAAAAAATGGTTTCATCACCGGGATATTTGGCAATTTTATTATAGAGTTTAATGCATCCGATAACATCACTTTTCATGGCGATGGGGCTTCCCAGAAATGCCAGACGGTCACCATGTTTCAGATTCCGCTTCATCTGGGATCTGTATTTTCCTTTATACCTGGGAAAGGTGAGAACATTATTCAGGCGGATGATACGGTTTTCCTTAACCAGAGTCCCTGTGAGCCCTTCACCAATTTTATGCTCAGCTTTATTGATCAGATCTTTGGGTATACCATGGCCTGCTCTTAATACGAGGACATTCCCGGTTTTTTCCTTCAGGAGGTAAATTTCACTGGTTTCAGCCGAAAATGTCCGTGTAGCGGCTTCAGCCACAAAATTCAAAAGATCCGTCTGGTTATAGTGGGTGTGGAGGCGGGTGCCAAATTCCATCAACAGTTTAAAATAATCGGCTTTTTTCCGTTCCTGCAGGTAATGATAACTGTTTTCCAGGGCAATACTGATATATCCTGCAATGTGAATTAAAAGGTCCTGATGGGTCTCATCAAAATTATATTCATTGCTGGATGCCCGGATCACGCCGTAAAAGCGGCCGCTTTTGGATACAATGGGAACAGCCAGGTATGATTTGGCAATACGGCGGTCACCATCTGAAAATTTGTTGATCCAGTTAATCTCTTTCCCATGTTCTTTTTTCAAATCATCCACGGATTTCTGGTCAAAATCCTGAATCAACAGGGGTTTCTGAAATTTAAAAACCCATCCTGTAAGTCCTTCACCTCGGCTGTACCGGACGGCTTCGGCATCGTGAACCTGCTGGCTTGTGGTTTCTGCCAGTTCAATACAATCCGTCCCTTCATTATAGAGAAAAATCGTACACCCTTTGGCATTCAACATTCGGGAAATCTGCTCCACGCTTTTACGAAGAATCTCCTCTGGTTCAAGTTCCGTAAAAATATTCATCAGTCCTTTCAACTGGGAAATAGACAATTCCATAGATATCCTAACCTTTTGTAAATCAGGGATTATTTTGAGTCATTTTCAACCAGGCAGAGGCTTCCTGATTGCCGGGATTTATTTTAAGAGCCTGTTGCCAGTATTTCCGGGCTTCACCAGGGCTGGATTGTTCCCATTTCAGGATGCCCAGGGCAATCAGGGCTTCAGAGAGATTGGGATTGGTTTCCAGAGCTTTTATATAGTAGGTTTCTGCCAATAAGGGCTTATTTTGGGTCAGATAGTATTTACCAAGCCAGTAATTCCCCCAGCTTATCCAGTGATAGGAATCGGGATTGATATCCAGGGCATTCCGGAAAGCCCGTGTTGATTCCCTGAACAGGTCCTCATTTTTTAGAATTTCAGCCTGAACATAATACGCAGCCGGCAGCCAGAAGGAAATATTGTAAGCTCTGTTATTCCGTCGGTACACCTGGGACCAGTAAACGGATGCCCGGGCTACGTCAAATGTATGCCAGTAGGCTTTTCCCAGGAGGAACCGGGCTTCTGTATGATCCGGATCCAGGCGGATAACTTCTTCAAGGTGACGGATGGCGTATGTATACTGCTTCTGGTCCATGTAAATTTGTCCCAGATTTAGATAGAGTTTAGGCGAACGACTGTTTCGGGTTATAGCTTTCTGATAATAGGTCTTTGCCGTTTCATTGTGACCCCGTTGCCAGGCAATTCTCCCTAATCCCTCGTAGGCATCGGGATGGGAAGGATTCAATTGAATCACCTCTTCATACAGGGATTGGGCACTGTCGACCCTCCCCGTTTCCATCAACAAACCGGCCAGATTCAGCCTGGCCGGTACATTCCGGGGATCCAAAAGAAGCATTTCAGCATAAGCTCCAAACGCCTGCTCATATAAACCAAGCTGCAGATAAATATCTCCGGCCTTAGACCAGTAGCGGGCGTTCCGGGAGCCCAATCTCAGGGCTTCCAGAATCGCATCCCTGGCGGCAGGATAATTTTTCTGTGCTTCCATATATAAAGAGAGATAATAATGGAGTTCCAAGTCATCCGGATAATGCAAAAGAGCTTTATCCAGGCGTGTTTTCACTGTCTGCCAGTCTTCCTCCTTAACAGCCATTTCAACCCGTTGCCGTTCACTCATACGGTCCACCGGGACCGGCATCTCATCCAGGCGGGATTCGAGGGATTCAATTCTCCGGCGATATGCTTCAATTTCCCGTAAAATATCTTCTGGTGTCTTGAGTGGTGCCGTTTCTGCCTGCTTCAAATCTTTTTCCATATCCCGAATAAAAGACCGGATCTTTTTCCACTGTTCGGCCATTTTTTTGTACTCTGCCTGGGTCTTGGCAGATGATTCCGTATCAGATAAAACTCTGATCTTTTTCGCATCCTGTTTTAACATGTTCAGAATACGGGTGATGGTAACTTTCTCCTTACTGTCTGGAGGGTAGTCTTCCACCTTTTTGGAAAAGGAAACTGCTTCCTGATACAGGGTTTTAAGGGCTGTAGTCATCTGATCTGTCGTCAAAGCATACGCATGTGTTATAAAAAACAAGGATAGAATCATCCCCAAATGTACGACACGTCGAAAAACAGAATTTTTAATCATTGGTTTTTGTCCTGTCTGT
>LGGY01000060.1 GCA_001509335.1 Fidelibacterota bacterium 46_43 | reverse complement strand
TTAGTTATTAATCGTCCGGATCATCCTCCAGTTTATCCACATATAAAAAGGCGATGCGCACCTTTTCTGAGCGGTCTTTGATGGGTACAAATTTGAATTTCAGTTCCATGGAAGATTTTCGGATTGGCAGCTCAAGTGTCGCTGCAAACTCTTTAACCTGGCCTTCTTTTACAGCAGCCAGCAAAAATTGCCGGAAAAACCGCTCGTTATTGGATTGTTTTTCAATAACATTGAAACTGAAGGTATCCTGTTCAACGCCAAAAGCATGCTGAAGGGGTTTTGTAAATTTGAAGACAGATTTATCAAAATCAGCCATGATAATTTTGCGGCTGGCTCGTTTGAACAGGACTTCCAAAGCCCGGAGGCTCAGGGCTGTCCGGTCAGCCCGCAGTGCATCATAGGTGTACAGGTGTTCAGCTACCCGGGTTGCCAGATGAGTAATGAGGGTTATTTCGTCGTTTATCCAGGAAACATCATGTATCCCTGTTGAGAAATCTCCGGATAAAAGACGTCGGAAATAATTGATAAGTCGTTTATTAAAGTGGAAAATACGAAGCGTTAAGTAAACCCATAAGGCGATATACAAAAGAGTGACCACAAAGGCGAAAATGAGCAAAGGAAGGGTATCGACGAGTATAATAACTGCAATCAATCCTCCAAAACCTGTGAGCCCCGGAAGAAACCAGAGAATCTTCAAAGGCAGATGAAAACTCCTGTCTCTTTCCTTTTTTTTCTTCATGGCTAATCCTTCGCGAATTTTTCAATATTCCCGTCGGAACCGGCAACGAGGAGGACATCCCCTTCCTGAAGTTTTTCTGTGGGTGAGGGAACATCATTGTATTCTTCCCGGAATGTTCTATCTCCTTCTTCGGTAATATCCGGTATAAACCGCTTAATACCTACAATGTTCACATTATAATTTTTCCGGGGATTCAACTGCACCAGTGTTTTGCCGAAATATTTATCAGGTATTTTCACTTCGGCGATGCTATGGCCTTCAGAAATTGGGATAAATTTCGTGACATTGCTTGATATAAGCCCCCTGGCGATTGTCTTTCCCATTTGCTCTTCGATGCTGACAATCTCATCAATATCCATAGTCCGGAGAATTTCCCTCTGAAGGTCATTGATAGCCCGGGCCCAGATTTTTTTAATTCCCATTTTTTTCAGCAAAAGTGTGGTGAGGAGATTTGCCTCTACATCATCCCCAATGCACACAACAGCCAGATCCACATCTTTTATGGCAATACCTTCCAGGGCTGTTCTATCCATAGAATTTAAAGCAACGGCATAGGTGACCGACTCTTTCACGGCTTCGATTTGCTCTTTGTTTATATCGATGGCAATCACCTGGGCACCTCGTTCCGTCAGTTCCAGTGCCAGGGTTCGCCCAAAGGTCCCCAAACCGATGACTGCTATACTTCGCATAATATGACTCCTGTTTTAATAACCTATCCGATCATAATCCGTTCTTCGGCATAGGTATAATTTTGTGGTTTGCTGCCGAAAACCAGGGCATAGCCAATGGTCAAGGGTCCCAGTCGTCCGATGAACATCAGGATCATGATCAGAATTTTTCCGGTATTGGATAAATCTCCGGTTATGCCGGTGGACAGTCCCACTGTGGCTACCGCACTGATGGTTTCGAAAAGAATATCCATGAAAGGGAAGGGCTCAACATAAACCAACGCAAGAAGCAGGATTCCGATAAAGGCCATATAGAATAAGAGGACGGTCAATGCCTTTTGAATAGTATCCGTGGAAATGGTACGTTTCATGACCTCCACATTGTTTTTGGATGTCACACCCCGGATCATGGTCAGCCATAAAACGGCAAAAGTCGTTGTTTTCAATCCACCGCCTGTGGATCCGGGAGACGCACCGATGAACATGAGAAAGATCATAAGAAGAAGTGTGGGGGAAGACAT
The DNA here is from genome assembly GCA_001509335.1 of Fidelibacterota bacterium 46_43. Lineage (GTDB taxonomy): Bacteria > Fidelibacterota > Fidelibacteria > Fidelibacterales > Fidelibacteraceae > Fidelibacter. The sequence continues at coordinate 2,225 of LGGY01000060.1, read as the reverse complement.
TGTCGAGATGAGAGCTGTGTTAAAACCGGCGGTGCGTGTCGTGACGGACTGGAAAAAAGAGAGAAGTAAGGCATGTTGTGTGGAGTCTGTCCCGAAATGCTGTCTTTCAAAAAAGTAGATTCCTACCATACCTGCCACAATCAAAATAAAAGTAACCCGGAGTACGATTCGGGTTTGTACTTTCAGGCGGGGAATACGTCTCTTCTCATGGGAAAACAGTGTCTGAAAAGATGTGGTGATATTTCTTAAAGCCAGAAAACCAAGACCGCCAATGATAATCAGCCCTGCCATGATAAAATTTGTAGCCAGGTCAAATTGATGAGGCATCAAGCTGTCTGTATTTGTTGAAAATCCGGCGTTGCAAAAAGCAGAAACTGAGTGAAAGACAGAGTGATAAATGGTCTGTCCCCAGGTGGGGTAAAAATCCCGCCAGGCAAAAATAAGTCCGACAGCTCCGATGAACTCCACAACAAATGTGAGTTTGATGATAAATAGGATAACCCGGAAAGCATCCGAGAGTGTATCATTATCCAGAACATTCTGGACCAGGGTTCTGTCTTTGATGCTCATTCTTTTACCGCCGACCAGGGCTAAGAAGACGGAAAAGGTCATAATTCCCAAACCACCGAGTTGTATGAGAACAACAATCACACTTTGACCGATAGTATTGAACCATGTGGCGGTATCCTGAACAATCAATCCCGTAACACAGATAGCCGAGGTAGAAGTAAACATAGCATCTACAAGAGATGTTTGGTTACCTGCTGTAGTAACCAGGGGGAGTGTCAGGATGACAGCTCCGGCACAGATTGTCAGAAAAAATGAGAGAATCATAAGTCGTGCAGGATGAAGACCGAGATTGCTGATAAGATTTCTGGCTTTTCTCAAACGGGAAAAAATCATGACCATAATAATAATCTGCTTCAGTATGATCAAAAACGCGTCATTCTGAATAAAAGGGTAATGCCGAAGCAGGGGGATAAACACTATAAAATCGTACCAGTGTCCTTTCATGTGCTGGAATGGATTCTTCGAAATCAGAATCTTAATAATGACATCGATTATAAAAAGCATCAGAATTCCGGCATTCAACCGATTAAAGAAGAGGGAATAAGGTGCTGCATAATGTGTTCTTTCGAACATCAGGCTGAACAGGGCAAAAACCGCTGTGATTCCAACCACTTTATTCAAAAATGAATCAAGGCGTTTGTAACGATCTTTAATCATTTATCTAATTTAAATCAATCTGAGACTCAAAAAAAGAAGTATAGATCCAAAATATCACAGATTGTTATTCTTATTTAGAGCTTGATTTTAATTTTAAACCGGGTGCACACGTGTGTTATCCATAAAATAAATGCCGTAAAAAGAAAAGCTCTGAAAACACCCACTCCGGCATGAATGTGTCCCCATTGAAAATAAGGTATGCCCAGTATATCAAAAAGAATGTAGAAAACAGCCGGAAGCAGGTAGGCCGTGAGAGGGTTTTGTGCAGAGGGTTGAAAAGGGTTGCCCCAGGTTTTCAGGCCTTTGATATCGGCAACAATATATATCAGCAGGAAAATCAAAACACACAGGGCTGCGCTCCAGAGTCCCCACACAGGTGTCGCCTGAATTTTAGACACGATATACATCCTGTGCAAAAGCCAGCCGGCCAGCCATAAAGCCAGGGCTTCTGCCGGTAATCGTTTCAGGATGACATCCTGTCCCTTTTTAAGTTGCAGGCCGGCATAGAGTCCGGCCAGGACAATTAGTGTATGGGTTCCGATAAATTTACCGGGGTGTATAAAATCCACCAGGGGTTGCAGGGCAGCAAAGCGGCCGGACACTTCCCCTATGAATAGGAGGATACAAAACCCCATGCTGAGGATGATGATTTCTTCACGGTCCTTAAAAAACAGATAGATCAGGGAAGCCGCGCCATAAGCCCAACCAATGAGTCCCAAAATCCCCCACCAGCCGGTCTGAAGCCATTGATTATCGGAGCTCTCCCCCCGGCGATAGATGATGACGAGAAAGATGAGCAGCATCCACCCGATTTTAGGCATATACCGTTTTAGTCTTGGCCTGTCCTCCCAGATGTTCCAGATCAGGAAGAAGGATGTATACATCAGTAATTGCCAGAGTGCTTTAGGGAGGAAGGCAATTTGAGGGTTATAGGCACCGGAATTCAGCATCATGACTCCCATGATAATCAACGCCAGACTACGTTCGCTGATATGTTT
>LGGY01000220.1 GCA_001509335.1 Fidelibacterota bacterium 46_43 | reverse complement strand
TTTATTTTTGAATTATACAGTACTGACAGATTTTTACCAACAGTTAATTCCCGATTAGTAAAGTTTTGTTTTGAGTTTCAGGATTTGCTGTAACTGGATAATGGCACGTAAAGTAATTTGAATACACAACATAAAGTATTGATTATCAATATTAAACAGTAAACACTAAAAGTTTACTACCAATCTGATGTGAGTTTTTCAATCAGATCCTGTGAGATTTTTCCAAGGACATCTTCAATGGCATCCTCCCGGACAATCTGGTCGCCAGGGGATAGTTGATTGTTATAATTGTCACTGTAATAGATGCTCCATTGAGATAGTGTTCCGGTCATGAGTTCCCGTTCTTCCGGTGTGGCAACCCATTCAAACTGAAGGGTTATGGATACTTTATATTCTTTTACCGTCTCTGTTTCATCAAAGGTATGGGGGTCATCAGAAATGCGTGTAATGCGGGTTCGTATCACAGAATGGGCAGCCCGGGGTTCAGCCAAAGGCAGGATGTTTTCCGATAAGATCCGGGAAAGCAGAGCAGTAGTCAGCTCCTGTCCCAGACCGAATTCGGCGGTTTCGTTTACGACATCTTCCACGGCAATGCTTTTTATACCAGGGGGAATGGTTCCTGGACGCACTGAGTAAATACCACATCCGGTAAAAAAGAGATGTGCCAGCACGAATAAAAAAACGGTGTATCTAGCTTTGAATGTCATACTCTTTCAACTTTCTGTATAGTGTCCGCTCACTGATTTGCAGGGCCTGTGCTGTTTTTCGCTTTGAACCGTGATATCTATCCAGTGTCTGTTCTATCAGTTCTTTTTCCATATCCCGGATGGTTTTATCCTCCACAGGCAAAATTTCTTCCGGCTGGATGGGCTCTTTGTCATACCGGTTCAGTCGCTGGGGGATTTCATCCAGTGAAACCTGTCCTTTTTCCAGCATTTGATAATTTTGTTTCAACATGCTTTTGATTTCATCCACATCCTGCCGAAGAAGAAAGAGTTGGCGGAGAATCAATTCGCGTTCCATCTTATCCACGTCTTTATCCATACGGACCGGGAACCGGGTATCAAAATGCCCACTTTCGATGAATCCTGCATGTTTCCTGAGATAATCACGGACCGTTTCCGCCTGGATGATATGGGATTTTTCCAGGACAAAGACAGAGTGAATAAAATTTCGCAATTCCCGGATATTCCCTTGCCAGTTTAAAGCTTCCAGGATTTTCATGGCAGATGGAGTGATCGGTTTGTATTGCAGATTGTTCCGGTCAGCATATTCAATCATAAAATGTTCCGCCAGCATGGGGATATCCTCCCGGCGATCCCGTAACGGGGGCAGGTGAATCGAAATGGTTTTCAAACGGTAATAAAGATCTTTCCGGAAGTTTCCTTCCATTACCTGTTCTTTCAGGTCTTTATTGGTGGCGGCCAGAATGCGGACATCAACTTTTTGAGGAATGCTTTCGCCTACACGGATAATTTCACCTGACTCAAGGACACGGAGGAGTTTTACCTGGGTTTCCTGAGGTAATTCACCGATTTCATCCAGAAAGATCGTCCCCTGGTTAGCTGCCTCAAAAAAACCTTTCCGGTCTTCCGTGGCTCCGGTAAAACTCCCTTTTTTATGGCCGAAAAGTTCGCTTTCAATGGTTCCTGAAGGTATAGCTCCGCAATTGACGACTATGTACGGCCGGTTCTTCCGGTTGCTTAAGCGATGAATGGCCTGGGCAACCAGTTCTTTTCCTGTACCGCTTTCCCCGCTGATAAGTATACTGATTTCCGTAGGAGCCACCTGTTCAATCGAACTGATGACCTCTTTGATGGCATCGGATTTGCCGATGATGCCGTATTTTTGTTCGATTTCAATCATGTTATTTTTTCAAAGCCCGTTTTAAGACCACGATTTGATCCCTGAGTTTGGCTGCCAGCTCAAATTCCAGGTTTTCAGCCGCTTGATTCATCTCATTGGTCAGTTCGTCTATGTGTTTCAGAATCTCCAGTTTGGACAATGCCGCCGAATCTTTTTCTATCTTGTAGCGTGCCTGTTTCTCTTTGACATGAGAGTAGTCTGCAATAGATGTGCTTAGGCGTACGGCTTCCTGGGTTTTATAAATTGTGACAGGTGTTATATCATGAATCCGGTTATATTCTATTTGAACCTTCCGCCGGCGGTTGGTTTCATCAATGACTGTTTTCATGGCATCACTGATTCGGTCTGCATAAAAAATCACCTTGCCATTTACATTCCGGCTGGCCCGGCCTGCAATCTGAAACAATGAACGTTCAGAGCGTAAAAATCCCTGTTTATCCGCATCCAGGATGGCCACCAGTGAGACTTCCGGCAAATCCAGTCCCTCCCGGAGAAGATTTATTCCCACCAGTACATCAAATTCTCCCAGCCTTAGATCCCGGAGGATGGATATTCGTTCAAGAGTATCGATTTCCGAGTGGAGATATCGGGTATTCACCTGGACATTCTTCAGGTAGTCCGCCAGGTTTTCAGACATTTTTTTTGTTAAGGTGGTAATCAGAACCCGTTCTTTCCGGCTGGTTCGTTTTTTTATTTCGTCTATCAAATTATCAATTTGGTTTTCCGTGGGTCGAACTTCGATTTCCGGATCCAGGAGTCCGGTAGGACGAATGATCTGTTCTGTGAAAACCCCTTCTGTTTTCTCCATTTCATAATCAGCCGGAGTGGCACTGACAAAGATTGCCTGATGGATCATTTCTTCGAATTCTTCAAATTTCATGGGACGATTGTCCAAGGCGCTGGGAAGGCGGAAGCCGTATTCCACAAGGACTTCCTTCCGGGAACGGTCTCCGTTGTACATGGCACGGATCTGGGGGATGGTGGCATGGGACTCATCGATAAAAAGGAGATAATCCTCCGGGAAAAAATCCATGAGGGTAAAGGGTCGCTCTCCCGGTTTCCGCCGGGTCAGATGACGGCTGTAATTCTCAATACCTGAACAGTATCCCAGTTCCTGCATCATCTCCATGTCATAGTTTACCCGCTGCTCCAAACGCTGGGCTTCCACTAGTTTCCCGTTTTGCCGGAGTTCCGTCAGCCGTTCGGAAAGTTCATTCCGGATGTCCCGTAATGCAATTTTCATGGTCTCTTCGTTGGTGATAAAATGCCGGGCAGGATAAATAATGATCCAGTCTGAACTGCCCTGAACCTTGCCGGTAATGGGGTCGATAAAGGTAATGCTGTCCAGTTCGTCTCCCCAGAATTCAAGCCTGACCGGATTGTCGTTGTATGCCGGATAGATATCCATCACATCGCCCCGGATCCGGAAAGTGCCCCGGGAAAAACTCATATCGTTCCGGACATAATGGATGGCTATGAGCTTTTTAAGCAGTTCTTCACGAGGATAAATGTTTCCTTTCTGGAGAAGAATAATCTGATCTTTGTATTCTGTGGGAGACCCCAGGCCGTATATACACGAGACAGATGCCACCACAATCACATCCCGGCGTGATAGGAGCGAGGCTGTGGCTTTCAGACGAAGTTTTTCAATTTCGTCGTTGATATCCGAATCTTTTTCAATATAGGTGTCCGTCACCGGCAGATAAGCTTCCGGCTGATAGTAATCATAATAACTGATAAAATATTCTACTGCATTTTCAGGGAAAAAACTTTTGAATTCCCCGTAAAGCTGGGCAGCCAGTGTTTTATTGTGAGAAATGATCAATGTGGGACGCTGCACCTTTTCTATGACCTTCGCCATGGTAAAGGTCTTGCCTGAACCGGTAATCCCCAATAATGTCTGAAATTTTTCTCCACGTTTCAGTCCATCTACCAGGGATTGAATTGCTTCAGGCTGATCTCCCGTCGGCTTAAACTGTGATTTGACTTTGAATTGTGTCATATTGACACGAATATATGACATTTGATGGAAAAATGGAAGATTGTAATAATGGAAGAGAAGAAGAGGGGAAGATTGGGTGATTGAGTAGCGAGGTTCGAGTGAAAAGAAACACAGTTTACCTGACACAACCGTTATGATACAACTTACACACCCCTAAATCCCCTCTCAAGAGGGGACTTTTTTGCCTCGCCGGCTATTAACGCACCCAATCAATCTCGTCACGCGTTACTTCCTTACACACTCTCAAAACCCTCTTAAGAGAGAAGGGAGTCATTCATATCATCAATGAATAC
>LGGY01000219.1 GCA_001509335.1 Fidelibacterota bacterium 46_43 | reverse complement strand
TCGCACCGGAAGCTTTTAGTTCAGTGTTGTTTGCGCCGTTAAGCGTGTCGCAGCCACTTAACCCCACACTGAAAACGATGATGAGGGATACAAGTATAATGAGATGTTTTTTCATTTTGAACTCCTGAATATTACTGAATGAATCCTTGTGGCGAGAAGGGGAAAGTTCCAGATTTAAGGCTACAGACGCTTATGGAACATCATCACGCTAGCAAAGAACACAACAATACTGAATACAGCCATCGGCCAGATCCAATTCCATAGGACAAAGAAATCAGCGCCCTTGAGTATGATGCCGCGTACAACCTCAAGGAAATATGTTACGGGTAATAGGTAGCCAGAATAGTAAGCCAGCCAGGGCATATTCTCACGTGGAAACAACAGGCCAGCTAGAATGAAAGATGGTATCATGATAAACGAAGCCATGTACATGGCTTGCATTTGAGTTCGCGAGATAGTCGAGATCAACACGCCCAGACCGAGCGAACTGAGCAGGAAAACCAAGCTTAAACCTGCCAGCAGGGCAATGCTTCCGGCCACTTTCACGCCAAACAGGAATGCGCCAGCGCCCACAGTCATGGCAACATTCAGGAAGGCTACCAGCACAAAAGGCAGAATCTTTCCGAGAATCAATTCCCAAGAACGTACAGGTGTGACAATCAACTGTTCGAAAGTGCCCTGCTCGCGCTCACGTACGATAGCGAAGGCGGTCAACAACAGGGTCTGGACTTGCAGAATGACCGCCACCAGGCCAGGTATCATAAAATTCATACGGCGCATGTCTGGGTTGTACAAATAGAGTATGTGCGTGTCTATTGGCAGGCTGATAGTCAAGCCCGCTCCACTGCGTTCAAGGCGTTGAATGAGGATTTGTTGCGAAGTCGCCTGGCTTACGGTTTCTGCAGCCAGTTGCGCGGTCTGGGCCACGGTCGGATTTGAACCGTCAATATAAAACTGGATTGTTCCCACTCCGCCGGTGCTGATGTTACGCCCAAAATCTTCGGGGATATAAATACCCGCCTTGACCGTGCCAGCATCAAGCATCGCCAGAATTTCGTCTTCACTTTGAGCAACGTGGGTGACCAAGTAGAATCCACTCGCGCTGAATTTCTCCAGCAGGGTGCGGCTGGCGTCCGTACGCGAGAGATCAGCTACTGCCAGAGGCAAATCTTCCACGTCATTGGCAACTGCATATCCCAGCAGAATCAACATCAGTACCGGCATAACAATGACCAATGCCAGCGTACGCGGGTCGCGGATAATATGCAGCCATTCTTTGCGAACAATTGTCGCCATGCGGCGAAAACCCTGTCCCATGTATGCCTCCTATTCGATTTCTGCCCGCAAACGCAGGCGATTTTCTTTGTCGACCAGGGAAACGAACACGTCTTCCAAAGATGGCAGAACGCGCTCGATGCGTCGGGGGTCAATGCCATTCTGAACCAACGCCTGCCGGATGGCGTGCTCTGCTGTTTCTACCTCGACCAGTACGTGGAGCGACACACCGTGCGCAGCCACGTCTGTAACTTCAGGCAAGGCTTGCAGAACAGGTTCAGCGGCTCCGGGTTGGTCGCAGTCTACTTCCAGCAAAACCCCTTCCATCGCTTCCTTGAGCGAATCGGGGTCGTTCAGCGCGATTAGCCGTGCATTGTACATCATGCCGATCACGTTACAAAACTCGGCTTCGTCCATGTAGTGGGTGGTCGCCAGCACGCTTACGCCCTGCCCGGCGAGGGTATAAATCATCTCCCAAAACTCGCGTCGCGAAATGGGGTCCACGCCTGCAGTAGGTTCATCCAGAAACAGCATTGGCGGCTCGTGGACGATGGCGCAAGCCAGCGCTAACCGCTGCCGCCACGCGCCGGAAAGGTCGGCGGTCCGTTGCTTTTCATGCCCGCGCAAGCCCGCCATGTCAATCAATTCGGCCAGGCGCGGTTTGAATGTCTCACGCTTTACGCCATACAGGTTGGCGTAAAAATCCAGATTCTCATACACAGTCAGGTCATTATAGAGCGCAAATTTCTGCGACATGTAGCCAATGCGCTGCTTTACATCCTCTGCCTGCCTGGCGACATCGAATCCCATCACCCGCGCTTCTCCTGAAGTGGGCTTTAGAATGCCACACAACATGCGGATGGTGGTGGTTTTCCCGGCTCCGTTCGGTCCAAGCAATCCAAAAATCTCGCCACGCGGAATTTCAAAACCGACCTGGTCCACGGCTGTAAAATCACCGAACAGGCGCGTCAATTGAACAGCTTCAACGGCGTTTTCTGCACTCATGCCTGCTCCTTCTGCTTTTCCACCAAATATATGAACACATCTTCCATCAAAATACGCGCTTCTCTCAGAATGCTGATTTGCGCCCCGGCTTTTTTCAATTCATCATCGATCCGTGGCATGACCGCATTAGGGTTGTCAACCGACAAGCGCAGGCGGTCGCCGACGGCTCTCCAACTCAACACACCATCGGTTTGGTCTGCTACGGCGCGCAAGGTGTACCGTGGTCTGGCTTTAACCTCCACAATTTGGAAGGGCATTTGCTTTTCCAGTTCGATAGGCGCGCCGGTTATAAGCATACGTCCCTGGTTGATGACGCTTACGGTACTGCACCGCTCGGCTTCATCCATGTAAGGTGTGCTGACCAACACGGTTACGCCTTGCTGGATGACCTTTGCAAGCAAATGCCACAACTCACGTCTTGAAACCGGGTCCACGCCGGTGGTGGGCTCGTCTAACAGCAAAATCTTCGGCTCATGGATAAGGGCGCAAGCGAGGGCTAGTTTTTTGCGCATTCCGCCTGAAAGGTTCTCACTGCGGCGGGTGGTGAACTCAGTAAGCCGGGCAAACGCCAGCAATTCATCAATACGTTTTTTTTGTTCCCTGGCAGGTACACCGTTGATGTCGGCAAAGAATTTCAGGTTTTCCATCACGCTCAAATCGGGATATAAACTGAAGGCTTGCGGCATGTACCCTAACAATGCCCGCACATCTTCGGATTGTTTCATTACGTCAAAACCCGCCAGTTGAGCGGAACCGGACGTCGGTTCCATCACGGTGGACAGAATGCGGAGGAGTGTGGTTTTTCCCGCACCGTCGGGACCGACCAGTCCATACAGTTGACCAGGGGCCACTTCCAAATCAACACTATCCAATGCCAGATAATTTTCTCTCTGAGATGGATAGTGTTTACTTAGCTTTTTGGCTTCGATAACGAACGTCATATAAAAAACTTCCAAAAAACCATAAATTTAGCCATATTTAATGCTTTGGTTCATAAAAAAGCCTTTATCCAGGCAAAACTTCTTCCAGCGGCTTAAAAACTTCACGCAAGCTGGCAGCCAGCTTGCTGCACAGCCGAGTATTCATGTTGGCAACCAGTGCCTGATATTGGCTGACATGCTCGATCAATTCTCGCCCCCAATCGCGGTCATTAACTTTCTCGTTTGCCAGAATACCCAGTGCAAAGCCTCCCAACAAGCTGAGATTGACGGGATTCGCCGACTCAATACTTGGTAAAATGTTCGGCAGGCATGATAACAATAATCGCCGGCCATTGCCACGACGCAAAAGCAAGGCAATCACCATCATCACCTCCACGCAATAGCGCAATGCGCCCTGGCCTTCCGGAGGAACGAGCGCCAGAACGTCATTCACCAATTTGCGGTCTTGCAAAGCGCCACTGCGCACTTTTGATAACGCGGCTTCTAATAGCGCCTCCCAATCCTGGCCACCAACATCTTCGGTAAGCCTGGCAATGACGCGATGTGCTTCAGCTGTTGGCAAGAAGAAAATCTCTGAACGACCAGGGCCCGATTTGTCTTCAGCCAGATGGTACTGCGACGTGACAATCCCCTTTTTTTCAAGGCGGCGAAGCATGTCGTAAGCAGTAAATGGACTGATGCCCAACCGCTCGGCTAAGACGGAGTAATGGAACGGCCCTTGCAGTTCGCGGTAGAGATCGATCATCTCACGGATAAAATCTTCCTGGCGACGAGTAATTTCCATTTTTTTCCCAAAGAAACCAAAATATTCATGCTAGTATACCCTTGCCCAGGCGAGGGGTCAAGCTGGTTGTACCCATCTGTCAAGGCAAAGTTAAAGAGTCCTATAGTTCAGCAAAGTAGAAATGTCCTAATCAGCAACATGAACAGGTTGTCCATTGATCCTTTGGCCGTAGG
>LGGY01000059.1 GCA_001509335.1 Fidelibacterota bacterium 46_43 | reverse complement strand
ATGCAAAAATTAAAGACCTGTCAGGTTTTTCAATCCATCTGTCAGCGGTATCCGGCAGCTGATACATCCTGCCCGGCCGATTCTATCGGTTGAACAGCTTCTGCCAGAATGTTTTCTCCTGATATTGGTTCCGGATTTTGGGATCTTCCCAGCGCTCTTTCCACACACATTCCGGGTTTTCTTTCGTCAGATCCAATGCTTCGTATACCTTCGAGTGGACAAGCTGTCGCCAGTCAAAATAATTGGGATATTTGTAACGGCGGTGAGGGTGTACTGCATTGGTGAGAAGAATGACGAATATGTCATTATCCGGATCGATCCACATGGATGTCCCGGTAAAACCCGTATGGCCAAAACTATTGTGGCCGGCATACACACCGGCAGAGGATTCTCCCTGGGGACTGTCCCATCCTAAACACCGGGAGTTATCCGGCAACATGTAAACCCTCTGTGTAAAGAGCTCAACGGTCTCCGGTTTGAATATGTCAATATCCTTATAAGTCCCTTTATTCAAAAACATTTGAGCGTAAATGGCCATGTCTTCACCGGTGGAAAAGAGCCCGGCATTACCGGAAATTCCTGCCAGTCCTGCGGCAATCCCATCGTGGACTCGTCCCCGGATAAACCCTTCTTCCTGCTCGGAGTATTCCGTGGGAACGATCCGGTCCATCCAGTCGGACGGGGGAAGATAGGTGGTATGATCCATCCCCAGAGGTGAGTAAATATTTTTTTTCACGTACTCATTCAAAGGAAGTCCCGATACCCGCTTCACCATTTCGCCCAGAGTAATAAATCCGAGACAGGAATACACATAGCGGGTCCCGGGAAGGGTGTCCAGATCCGTACTTAAAATGGAAGCCATGATGCTTCCCGGAGTTTCTTCGCTGTAATTAAATGATTTATATGCCGGAAGTCCGCTTGTATGCGTCAACAGATGCCGAATGGAAACCAGTTCTTTCATCAGCGTGGCTGTTTCATTACTCCCTTTAAATTCCGGTATATATTTTACAATGGGATCTTCCAGTGAGATTTCCCTTTTCTCATATAAATCCATGACGGCCGGAGTAGTGGCCATAACCTTGGTGATGGATGCCAGGTCAAAGATATCATCGGGCTTGGTTTTTTCTTTCTTTTGATAAGTATGGAAACCATAGGATTTATGATATTGTATCCCGTCTTTATCACCCACAACCAGTACGGCACCTGGCCAGGCACTGTCGCTGATGGCCGCTTCGATAATGGTATCCACTTCCTTAAAAATATTCTCATTTGCACCAAAGACAAACAGGGGAATCAAAAGCAAACTTAGAAACAATCTGATAACATGTGTTTTGTATATCATGACATTCTCCTAATTTTTCCCAAACATACAAAATTATGAGAAGAAGAAATAGTCAGTATAAAATGAGTGAACAAGAAGTTTTTAAACGAAGTTTAAGAACTACTATTTCTTTTGATTTGTATCTTGACTTCATATTGGTTTTTCTGTAACATTTCTTTCGAAGAGTATAAATAAAGGTGGCAGAACATCGGCGAAATCAAAATGTTCTGCATTTTCTCAACAAATTAATGAGAACCAGAAATCAAAAGGAAAGCAGCAGACAAGTTGATAAGGACGAAAATGTGTTTGCGAGATAGATTTTTATTAGTCGTAACTCTATAGAAGATAAGGAGCTTATACATGAAATTTTTGAAAGGTTTACTAGTGCTTACAATGCTGTTTGGTCTTGCCTATGGACAGACATCGGGTAAGATCATGGGAACAGTAAAGGACCAGAACGGTAATCCTTTACCGGGGGCCAATGTGATTGTAGAGGGGACTGTTTATGGTGCTGCGGCAAATCAGGATGGATTTTATGTAATCCTCAACGTGCCCCCCGGTGTCTACTCAGTCTCTGCTTCTTATGTAGGCTATGCCACATTGACCCAATCCGGAGTCCGGGTGGAAATTGATTTGACATCTCAGGTGAATTTTGCCTTAAAACCCCAGGCTTTCCAGGGAGAAACAGTAACGGTTGTAGCTGAACGGAGGGTCATGCGGGTTGACGTGGCTTCCAGCCAGACCAACCTGGGATCGGAACAGATAGAAGATTTACCGGCTACCAGCGTGGAAGACGTCATTAGTATGCAGGCCGGTGTGAGCGGACTCGAAGTCCGGCAAGGTGGAGCCGATGAGCTGGCATACATGATGGATGGTGTGTCCATGAAAGATGACCGGACCGGTCTGCCCGTTTCCGGGGTGCCTTTGAGCTCTGTCCAGGAAATCATGATACAGTCCGGTGGTTTCAATGCGGAATACAGCGACCTACAGGCCGGAGTGATCAATGTGGTGACCAAAGAAGGGCGTGTTGATAAGTACTCCTTTGACGGAAGCTTTAAATACAGTCCGGCTGCTCCGAAACATTTTGGGTTGTCTATTTATGATCCTAATTCAATATATATGCGTCCCTGGCTGGATGATGAAGTGGCCTGGTGGGGAACGGCACCGGAGACATTCGAAGATCTGAATAAAGATGGATATTGGGATCCGGGCGAACCTTTCAATGACCGCAACGGGGACGGTGAATACTACAACCCCTGGGATGAACATACCCGGAAAATGTATCCGGCCTTTCAGGGATGGAATGCACTCGCCAGTGACCGTCTGGCCAACGATGATCCCAGCGATGACATAACACCTACCGGCGCACAGCAGATTTTCAAATGGGAACACCGCCGGCAGGGGGATATTACCGAACCGGATTACAATATTGATATAGGTCTTGGCGGACCGGTTCCCTTTGTCAGTCAATACTTGGGTAATCTCAGGTTCTATGCATCTTTCCGGAAGGAAAAAGATATGTACTTGGTGCCTCTGGCCAGAGATGCCTATGAAGAGTGGTCCGTTTCAACCAAAGTGACTTCAGATATTACGGAGAGAATTAAACTCCAGTTGACCGGTTTTCATAAAAAGACGGACGCTTCCTCAGCCAGTGAAACCGGGCTTCCTTCCTATTTTTCTTCAACCATCTGGGGAGTAGCCAACGCTTTCGGAAGCAGCTCTCAGCAACGGTCCAAGATTTTTTATCCTCACTACTATTGTCAGACGGATATTTGGAGCGATGTCTTTTCTGCAAAACTGACACATCAGCTTAGCGGAAAATCCTATCATGAAACATTGCTTGAATACCGAAGCACTGAATATCTGACCGGCCCGGCAAAACCCCGGGATTTTACACCACGGTACAACGTGCTGCCGGGGACCGAAGGAGAAGATCAGTACCTGGTGGATGAAGCACCCTGGGGATTTGATACGGATCTGACAAAAAGTATTGATGGATATATGATGGGTGCAAAAAGCAATGCCCGGGATTCAACGAAAACTTGGGCATTTAAGGCTCGGTGGGACTTTGTTTCACAGGTCAATCAGAATAACCAGATTAAAACCGGTGCCCAGTTTGAGTATTTTAACTATGATATGAACTATGGTGCCATTAACCCCGCCCTGCCTGCCGGTCGTCCCTGGACGGATTGGGAAAAATCTCCCTGGCAGATCGGTGCCTATATCCAGGATAAACTTGAATTCGAGGGTTGGGTGGCTACCATTGGGATAAGAGCCGAATATTTCAACCCCAATACAGACTGGTTTGATTTTGAACCTTTTGACAGAACCATTAAAACTGTCGCTTCCAGGGAAGTCACAGATGAAGATAATCTGCCCATGAAACGGGCAAAAGGTCTCTTTACATTGATGCCCCGTATTGGTATATCTCATCCCATTACCGTCGATTCAAAACTCTATTTTAATTATGGTCACATGAGACAACGTTTTTCGCCGGATCAACTCTTTGGAATACGAAGAGTCTATGGAGGCTCATTGGCTTATCTGGGTGATCCGGAACTCCCCATGGAAAAAACCATTGCCTATGAGCTGGGTTACGATCATTCCTTCTTTGATATGTACCTGGTCCATATTGCGGCATACTACAAGGATAAATCCGGGTCACGGGATTTGTGAACTATGAATATTCTGTCTATTCATCCGGTAACTTTGGTGTGAGATCCCAGAATGAAAACCCGGCGGTCCAGCGTGACACCGAGCGGAATATCAATCTCCAGAAACAGTATAAACCCGTGGCTCTCCCACGGATTAAATACAATATCGCTTTTAAAACACCGCATTATTTTGGTCCGGAAATGGGTGGACTCGCACCCCTTGCCAACTGGCAGCTTGCTTTCACGGGTACATGGCGGAAAGGCGGTTATCACACCTTTGGAAATAACCCTTCCATTATCAATAACGTGCGCTGGGTGGATAGTTGGGGACTTGATATGCGCGGTTCAAAGACCATTTCATTGAACCAATTCAGAATCCAGATCATTGCGGATATTTATAATATCCTCAACAAGAAATCACTGTCCACCGCTGCCCTGGGTGATTCCTACCTTGTTCCCGGCGTGTATGATATGTATCAGGAGTCCTTACATTTTAATGAAAGTGTGTATGAAGAGTTAGGACTCCGGCATATTGCCGGTGATGATAAAATGGGATACTACCGTGACCCGGGTGTCCCTTATCAGCCACTGAAATATACATCCCGGGCAACCGGACTCACACAGCCTGATCCGAAGACTTATTACTATGTGGGTGATGTAGCTGATCTTCAGGAACTCTTCCCTGATGATAATATACCGGAAGATCTTTCTGATACGGAACGGTATGTACAGTATGTGAATAATGAGTGGACTCGTGTTGATAAGAGTACAGTCCAAAAAGTTCTGGATGACAAAGCCTATATTTTCAATCCTGTGAATGAATCGTTTCTCTTCCTGGCTCCCCGGGATATCTTCTTTGGCATCCGGATTTCTTATGATTTCTAATAAGACGAAGGTAATGAAAAGAAAAGGAAATACATGATGAATAGAACTTCAAAAATATGGACAGGACTCATACTGATCTTTCTGTTTCTTGGCTTAACGGCGACGGCTGAAGCGCAGGTTGAAGCCAGGTGGATAAAGGTCGGGAATCTGCATAATTTCTATCAGGCACACGGATCGGAGCCTGAAGAAGCATACGGGTCTGAACAGCAGTTTGGATTCCGGTGGCCGGCCTGGTTTGATCACCAGGATATGCAGGCTGCCAAGGCAATCTGGATTGGTGTTAAGGATTTTGACGAT
>LGGY01000058.1 GCA_001509335.1 Fidelibacterota bacterium 46_43 | reverse complement strand
ACTTTTTTACTGAATGTGAATATAACGGTGCATGATTTCCAGGCGCCGGATCACCTGCTCTCCAGGTGATAACTGCTTTAATTCCTCCTGTATACGACCGTCTTCATGAGATTGTAAATACCTGATGACCCAATCCAATACTTCTTCGGGAAATGAACCGCTGTAACGGTCCCGGGATGCCTGCAAATATTCCGCTGCTTCCTCACAAGTCCCCGGCAGGGATTCAAAACTATCCGTCTCCCCTGCATCCCCCGGCTTTACATAATGACTCTCAGCAATATGCAGATACTTCTCAGGATCAGAAAATGTGGTGAGTATGGCATGGGTGATCCCTGCCAATAGAAGATGAATAAATGCCGAACCGTCCGGACTCCGGATTTCAAAGGTCTGGCGAATGTATTTTGTCTGATAATGCTCCTGAAGCCGGGGATTCACCAGCGGAGCCATGTCCTCACCATCAGGCCATCCCAGAGGAACACGGATCAGGGCGGACCGGTTCAAATCACTCCAATAGATTTGGGTCGGTGCTTCCTGGTGAGGAACCAGCCTGAAGTAACTGGATGGAATGGTGTTCCCAAATGCAGAAAGGGTAGGCGCATAATCACATAAGCCCCCAATACACTGCCTGGCAAGATCGGAAAGTCCTTTGTCCGTCCGGGTTTGGTTTACACCATCACGAATTATCTCCAGGTGAAAATGCATACCCGTCCCTGCATTCCCGTCGCTGATTTTTGGGGCAAAGGTGGCTAATAATCCATGCCGGTATGCCACATTTCTTACCACCCATTTCGCTAAAAGCATTGTATCCGCCGCCTGAGGTACAGGAGCCGGCAACATCTCTATTTCGTACTGGACCCCAAATTTTCCATGAATCTGGGGATCTGCGCTTTCTATGCGTGAAATCATCCCCACTTCGGAATGTCCGTACTTTACCAGCCCTGTCATATCACTGGTCGTCTGGACCATCTCTTGTAAGACGTCCTGAAATGGACTGAAAGGTGCCGATGCGTGATATCCGGACTGAGGTGGGGCTTCATAGTGTAAACTATCCCGATCCCCCAACAGATAAAATTCCAATTCTCCATGCGCCCATAATTCGTAATTTTGCTCATTTTTCAGCTTCTCATACAGGGTCTGTAGCAAATTGTCAGGACAAAATGGAGTCCTGCTGTAATCCCGGTCTACAAAACGGCACATGAAATCCAGACTTTCCGAATCAAAAGGGCTCAGAAAAGCCGAAGGATAATAAGGTACCACGTAAAGGTCTGATCCTGTTGCAGGGACCATCCCCTTGAAAAGGCTGGAACCATCCACCCGCTCGCCTGCCGATAGTACCCGTTCGGTATACTCCCGGGAATGGAGGGGGATAATCAAATCCTTCAATTTTCCATCCAGACCGGCATAGTGAAATGTAAGCCTTCGGATCCCGTTCTCACCAATGAAATGCATTATATCGGACCGCTGAATTTTTCCGGGTACGATCCCCATGTGCTGTGCTATTATGCGTGTCATGTTTTCCTCATATTGCTTATGTCTATGATATTCTGTTCATAAAATTTACAGAAAAAAAAAGCCCCGTTTCCGAGGCTCAATATGTGTTATTGACATCTATTTATATTGATAATTCATGTACCGGTAATAATAATAATAACTGCCGCCCTTCATGTGTTTGGGGGTGATGGCGTTAATCACTGCGCCCAACATAGGCAGTTTGATCTGCTGAACAATGTTTTGCACCTGGTCCAGAGCTTCATCATGGGTCACACCGCTCTTTACCACAACCACAAGCCCGTCACAAAGCTTTGCCAACAGCGAAGCATCCGTCACGGCGATGATCGGTGGAGCATCGAAAAATATTTTATCATATTGCTCGGTCAGCGTCTGGTAAATTTCTCTCATTTTCTTGGATCCCAACATTTCAGAAGGATTGGGCGGCAAATTTCCCGAAGGTAAAATGTAAAGATTCTCCACACTGGTTTCGTGTATACACTCTTCTATGGTGTTCGTACCTGTGATGATATCGGCAATACCCGGAACTCTTGGTACCTTGAAAACTTTCTGTAAAACCGGACGGCGCATATCCGTATCCACCAAAAGGGTCTTCTGATCCATCTGGGCAAAGGCAATGGCCAGGTTGGCAATGGTTGTGGATTTTCCCTCACCCGGTCCGGCAGATGTGATCACAACGGATTTTATCGATTTATCCACCCCGGATAATTCAATGTTGGTCCTCATGGAACGATAGGCTTCAGAGACGGGTGATTTGGGATCGAAATGGGTGATAAGCCGGGACTGGTACTGGGAGACTTCTGTATTGTTCACCGACCGGGCCTTTTTTGCGGTCTTCATTTCATCAATCTCCGGGATGACCGCCAGTGTGGTGATTCCTTTTTTCACCAGATCTTCTTTGGTCTTTATGGTGTTGTCCAAAAATTCCTTCAGGAAGATAATACCAATGCCCAGCCCAAGCCCCAAAATTCCACCCAGCAAAACATTCATTTTTTTCTTGGGAGATACAGGATATTTTGGAGGCACCGATTGATCAATAACATACACATTGCTGATCTGGCTCGCTTCGGTAATCCGCGATTCCTCATATTTGTTCTTCATCAACATGTATATGTTCTCGTTTACCAACCTTTCCCGTTCCAGACGTGTAAAGGTGATGATTACCTGAGGCAGTTTTTCCAATTCTTTACTGTAATGATCCACCAGCTTCTTGAATTCCCTGGCCTTGCTCTGAAGCAATATCTGCCCGATCCGTAGCTTGATGACATCCTCCAGCATGCTTTGGTTGATACTCAGGGGATCACTGGGACCCGGAATATACCCCCGGCTGATAAGCATGCGGGTCTCTTGGTTCAGTCGTTCTTTCATCTTATCCATCTGAACTTTGATGGTCTGAATCTGTGGCGCGTTTTCGTCTATTCCCTTGGCTATGGCTTCTACAACCGATGCTTCCAGCTTGGCAATCTTTGTCTGAAGTTCCAGGATGAGGGGGTTGGCGGTCTGTATAAAATTGTTTAATAACTCCTTTTCCTTGATATCCAGTTCACGGGTCAGATATTTTAACTGCTGCTCGTTGATTTCAAGTTCCGCCATGGCACTGTAATACTCGGATTCAAAATTAGAAAGCTGATCCAGCAGATTTTTTGAGGCTTCATCCAGATTTACTACACCCTCCCGCTGTTGGAAGGTCCTGAGTGAATCCTCACTGACGCGTAAACGCTCTTCAACCTGTTTCAGCTGTTCCAGGATAAAGGATTTTACTTCGGACATGGCCCCACGGGACCGTTCCAGATCCTGCTTGTAATATTCATAGGCAAAGGTGTTGGCAATGAGTGCCGCTTCCTTGGGATCCGGTGATTTAATGGAGATGCGGATTGTCTGCGTGTTTCGCTCAGGTGTGATGGTGATGGCTTCCTGAAGGGTATAGGCCAAAGATCGGATGGTATCTTCCCGGCTGGAGATCAATTCTTCATCCTCAGTACCCCTGTTCCCCAAAAACAGTATCCAATTTTTCACCCTGTTGAGGGTGGATTCCATCTTTTCTTCCTGTCCTTTCCCCAGGATGTATAAAGAATCAGGAGAATAATTTTCCATCAGGTTTTTTATGGTATTTTCTGCCAGGCTGCGGGACTTGAGGATTTCCACCTGGTTGTTGATTTCCATCTGGGAATTCCCCAATGGCGTCATGATATCGAAAATGGCAGCCGTCTGATTTCCGGCGGCACCGATCAGTATTTGTGTGGATGCCTCATAAATGGGTGTTTGGTTAAAGGTATACCAAATCGTCACCGCCGTGACCAGGATAAAGGATAGGGCAATGATCCATTTCCCTTTTATCAGGGTCTGAAAAATTTCCTTGATATTAATTTCTTCTTCTTCGTTATATGGCATGTAGTGATTATTTTGATTCATCCTGTCCCTTCATGTTGTTTACAGCAAAGATAAATTAATTATACTATCATGTATTGGGAAGTTTTTTTATTGTGTCCGATTCTTTTGTGACGGAGGTAACAGACAGGTGGGTTTGCAGGTAGAATATGAATCCCAAAAGCGTCAATGAGATAAATCCCACCAGGTGGAGCACCACGGCATAGGTGAAGGCAAAGGATTTTTCAATTCCGTACATCATCAGAGACTGTACGATCGCCACATGATAGGTCCCCACATATCCCGGAACAGACGGCACACTGACTGCAAAGGA
>LGGY01000218.1 GCA_001509335.1 Fidelibacterota bacterium 46_43 | reverse complement strand
AAGATGACCATGAATAAACGTTTTTCACTTATCGGGACGGGTCGCATTGGCTGGGCTTTAAGCAGACTCCTGACAGATTTGGGATGGACCATAGATCGTGTTGATGATATATCAGAATATCAGCTGAAAGCCTATCAAAAGCATTTTTCCTCCTGTTTTACTCCGAAGCACGCACCATCACAAACGGCATGCCTGTTGATTTGTATCCGGGATGATTCTTTTCATGAACTGATCCGGGATCTTCAGAAAAAACCGGAATGGAACACACCTCATATTATCCATACCAGTGGTTTTCATAAGGCAGAAATATTGTCCCCGCTTCGTACTGCTTTTCAGTCCGAAATCCACTCATTTCACCCCATGATTTCGGTTATTGAAACAAACCCTGACCAGGGAAAAAAATTACTGAAGAAGGCGTGGTGGGCTTTATCAGGCGATAACCCTTCATGGATGCAAAATATGGCATCTGCATGGGGTTTACAGTCTTTTCTTTTGCCCGATGATAAAAAAGATTTCTATCATGCCTCGGCTGTGATGACGGCAAATTTGATTATCGGCATCCTGCGGGGAGCCGAAGCAACAGCTTCCTTGGCCGGAATATCTACTGAAGATTATGAAAAAATTTTTTTACCTTTGGTGGACAGCGTAATCGATCACATTCATCAGAGTGGATTGCACAAGGCGCTGGGGGGGCCTATTGTCCGGAAAGATTACAATTTGCTGGAACGTGAAAAAACTGCCCTTAAAGAAGCAGGTTTAACCGATGAATACGCCATGTATGATCTCCTCAGCAGGTATTTGATACAAAAGATGTCAAAAAACTGAATTCTCTGATAAATTAACCATTAATTCATTTTTTATTCACGAAGCTTTAATTCCTGATGTGGAATTTCCCCTGTGTGATAACGATAAAACAAGGGAGATACAATGATCCGGACAAAAAAATTCATGAAAGCAGGTATTTTACTTTTCATGATGATGGGTATAGGGGCTCAACTCCATGCAGGGAACGGAGGAGGTTCCTTAAAAGGACGTGTCATTGACTATAAGACAGGACAGGCTCTTGTTGGAGCAAATGTCATGATTTCAGGGACATCGATGGGTGCAGCCACCGATTTAGACGGTCATTATATGATTTATGATGTCCTCCCCGGAACCTATGATATTTCTGTCAGCTATGTGGGATATGAAAATCAGGCTGTAAAAGGGCTTCAAATTCAGAAAGATGAAAACCATTATCTGAATGTTGCCCTCATTCCATCGGTCATGAATTTATCAGAAATTGTCGTGGAAGCCCAGGCATCCCCAAATTCGGATACATATCTGATTTCTGAAAAAAGACAGTCCTCCAATGTTCAGGATGGTATCAGCGGGTCTCAAATGTCACGATCCGGGGATTCCAATGCCGCCGATGCTGTAAAACGCATCACAGGAGTCTCGGTGCTGAATGGGAATACAGTGTATGTTCGCGGACTTGGAGACCGTTACGTTTCCACACAGATGAACGGTGTTCCCATTCCCAGCCCCGAACCGGAAAAAAAGAGTGTTCCCCTCAATCTCTTTTCCACCGGAATTCTTGAAAGTATCACAGCTTATAAAACATTCACACCTGATTTGCCGGGTTCTTTCGGTGGAGGAACCGTAGATATCCGGACAAAGGCCTATCCTGACCAACGGATTTTCAATGCCTCCCTGGGATTCTCAGGTTCAACGGACCTCATGGGGGCCCAGTTTCGTCTTGGCAGCCGGGGATCTATGGACTTTTTCGGCTTTGATGATGGGATTCGGAGCCTGCCTGCCGCAATACCGGATAATAAGATCCTGTCAAAATACAGCGAGAACGATGTGCTTAGTCATTATCAGTTACTGGCTGATTATGGCAGGGCTTTTACAACAGATATGACCAGTTCAGAAGAAAAATCTTTTATGCCGATTTCGCTTGGGTTTAACGCCGGTAACCGGTATACACCTGCAAAAAATCTGGAATATGGGTATTATACCAATGTCCATTTTTCCAATGATTATGGGTACCGGGAAGAAATATTCCGTAAATATTCCGCTTCTGATAACAATATGATCGTCCGGACAGATTTGTTGAATCAGAGAAGCAGTTATAAAACAAACCTCAGTATAAGCGGGAGTATGGGTGCCAAAATCAATAATCAGCACAAACTAAAATTATCATCCCTTTACACTCATGCTTCAGAAAACTCATTCATGTATGGGAATGGAAAGACACCGAATCTAGATGAAAAAGGCATTTATCTGAGAGAATATTATGTAGAAAAAAGTCTTCTCAATACATCTCTGACAGGATTGCATCATTTTGATAATCAGGCCGATAGCCGGGTGGAATGGATTATCAACACAGGCTTATCACAACTTTCCGAACCGGATGGTAAAATCCAGAACTACAAATACTATCCCGGCGAAGACCTCTATCGTCTGGCCAGCTCATCTGCAAAAGCAGGAATACGGGATTTTACCAAAGGATTTGATTTTAACGGGAATGTGGATGTGAATTACAGTTTGAATTTGAAGGACCGCTTTGATGAACTGTACAAGATCAAGACGGGAGGGAGGCTACAATACATGCTCCGGAGTTTTCAAAAAAGATCATTTTATCATGAATACAGCAACGGCACCTGGCCTGATGAGCTGATATCCCTTGATGCAAAAAGCGATCCGGACTCCTTTGGAGAGATATTCCGTGAAGAAAACTACTTTTTGTATAGCAGCAAGGACCAACAAGTCAGGGAAGGACTCATTCTGCTGGAATCTACAGATGGCGCCACGCGGAATGCCTATGATGCCCAGGAAATCAATAATGCTGTTTATGTAATGGCTGATGTCCCTCTTGGAATGGGACGCTACAAAACACTTAGTAAATGGCGCATCGTCGGTGGTGTACGAATTGAAGATTATCGCGTAACCATAGCATCCTATAATCCCGTCACAGGAGTTCCCTATACAAGTGATATCCTCGGAGGAGAACAGGTTGAGACCAATCTTCATGAAACAGCACTCCTTCCTTCATTGAATCTGGTATTTAATCCGTCGGATTATCAGAAATTCAGAATTTCATACAGTAACACTGTAGCCCGTGCGGAATTCAGGGAAATGGCTCCCTATGAATTCCAGGCATTTTATGGCGGGAATCCTGTTGTAGGATATCCCTATCTTAAATCAAGCCGTATCGGAAACTATGATTTCCGGTATGAATGGTATCGCATGGCCGGTGAGATTTTTTCTGTGGGAGCCTTTTTCAAGGATTTTTTACATCCTATTGAGAAAGTTATTATTGAAACAGCTGATGAATCTTATATCACATTTCAAAATGCAGAACATGCTTCCACATACGGTATAGAAGTGGATTACAGAACCCATTTACCCTTCATTCCTCTGGAATCAGGGAAAATCATGGTGACATTTAATACAACCTTCTCAAGATCCCGTGTAAAATCTCCTGAAACCATCCGTCTTTTTACAGGTGCCGAAACACCCAATAATGCCCAGTCCCTGGTTCGTCCACTTCAGGGACAATCAGATATCATGCTGAACATCTCATTAAATTACCACGGCTTAAAAGGTTTCAGCGGTTCTTTGAGCTATCATACCTTCAGTCCACGGCTAAATGCCCTGGGGAGTGGCGATGTTCCAAATGAATATGAGTTTCCTTTTCACTCATTGAATCTCACATTTAATAAATCCATGGGATCTTTTAATCTGAGTTTTAAAGTTAAGAATATTTTGAATTCAATGGTTCGATTTGGCTTTGAAAAAGATGACAGGCTTTACATCACGGATCAGTATCGTCCCGGAATGGGTGCAGGAATAAGCCTGTCTTACGCCATGTAACACGCAACAAAGGAGTGATGATGAAAAAGCAGGTATTCAGAGTTTTACTGGTGATTGGACTGGGTTTATGGATCTTGTCAGCAGCGGGATGTGATCTATTGAACAGCAACGAGGATGATGAAACAGACGGTGAAGTTCAGGCAGATGTGGTATTAAGGGGAAATATCACAAATAACATGACACTGCATGCGAAGGACAGTATTGTTTTGGCCGGTCAGACCTTTGTTAAACCGGGTGTCACCTTAACAATAGAAGAAGGTACTACTATTTATTCCATGGCCGATGATGGCAAGGGCCTGGCACCGACGCTGGTGATAGAACGGGGTGCCAGGATTGTTGCAGAAGGAACTGCAGC
>LGGY01000217.1 GCA_001509335.1 Fidelibacterota bacterium 46_43 | reverse complement strand
CAGATTATCGGTTCATCCAGAAATGAAGAAAGCCGGGAACTGGTTGCAGATTTAGAGAAAAATTTTCGACAGGAAGTCGGGCTGTATGAAAACTATGTGGCCAATAAAGCATATCAGACCGTTTTACATACCGGTGATCCTCATACAGACCATTCCGCCGCGTATGCAAAAGCCGTTATGGCCGCCAATGCCCATTATCTGGATGGAGAAATAGTCCCGATGCCCTGTCCGGCGGAATATAATTTCTTTTTTACTCATGATGCTCTGGTAACCGATCTGGCAGCCGTGAATTTTGATATAATGCGCGTAAAAAACGATCTGGATTATATCATCCGCCATGCCAATGAAAAACAGGTCATTCCACACGCCTATTACTGGAAAGACGGGAAATATGTCACAGAATTTGCTGATTCGGACAACTGGAATAATTTCTGGTTTGTCCAGGTGGCGGCAAAATATCTTCGTCATTCGGGAGATAGCACGTTTGTAAAATCGCTCTTCCCTTATATCCGATCCAGTGTGGAAAATTCTCTCCACACACTGGAAAAGGACTATCTCATGTGGTCTTACCGGCCGGACTGGTGGGATATCGGCCATAATTACGGTCCCAGAACATACATGACCACCCTTGCCATCAAAAGCCTGAGAGATTTTATCTATCTTTCCACAGCACTGGATAAACATGATGTGCCCGTTCAAAAATATGCGTCCCTGGCGGATAGCATGCAGGCAGCCCTGATTGAAAAACTGTGGATTAAAGAAGCAGGCTACCTGATGAATTATCACAACGACGGGTCATTGGATGAGCACTATTACATCGGCTCCCTGCTGGCGGCCCATTACGGTTTGCTGGATGAAGTAAAACAGGACAAACTGGTTCAAACGGCTACATCCGTCATGGTGGATCCGGCAGTGGGAATTTACAATGCGTATCCCATGGATTTTGAACAGTGGGGTGAATTCATGAAATTTTCTGGCAATGAGGCCGGTGCCAAATATTACTATTTTAACGGCGGGATCTGGCCCCAGGGGAATGCCTGGTATGCCATGGCACTCATTGCCAACGGGGAAAAAGCCAAAGCCGCCGAATTTATAAACACAACCATGTCCCTTCACGGTATTATGGAAGGTCCCAACGGCCAGCCGGCCTATTATGAAGTCCGCAATGCCAATAAGGAAAATCCTGCCGAATATGGAACGGTGGACAAACCCCAGTTTCTGTGGGCCGGGGCCTGGTATCTGAACTGCCTGTATCAATTATACGGTGTGGCCGACAACGGCTGGAATATTGCCCTTGATCCTTTTTTAATGGAAAAACAAGAGGATTTTTCTTTTACCCTTTATGTCAACGGAAATCCTCTGTTGATTCATCTGAAAGGCAGTGGAACGGTGATAGGGGATATTAAATTTGGCAATTCTGTCGTAAATACGGCTGTATTCCCCAAGAGTCTCCAGGAGATGAAAACCGTCACAGTTGTTCTGGGGAAAACGCCAGAATCCCCTATTCTGCTGAGCACACAATCTGTTCTGGAATCCTGCCGTTTTGATAACAATCAGTTTCGGCTGAGCCTGAAAGCGTATCCGGGACATGAGTGTGAATCTGTTATGATTTCACCAACCATACCCGAATCGATTACCTATAACGGATCACCTTTTAGCGGATTGTGGTCTTTCGAAAACAGGGGCGGATATTACACAATTTCAATTCACACGGTTCATACTGCCAATGCCGATGAACTAGTGGTAAATTTTTAAAGACTATGAAAAAGATACTGATACTTCTCGTAATTCTCATGGGTGTGGCCGGAGTCCTGTCCTGCGACAGGCATTCATCGCAAAGAAGGTATGAAAAGTCTGGGATTATCCAATTGACCTATTGGTGTTCGTCCAACCAGAATGAAATCAATCTGGCACAGGAACTGGTGGACCAGTGGAATGCTGAACATCCGGACATTCAGGTAATCCTGCAGCCAATTCCAGCCAGCCAATCCTCTGAGGAAGTGTTATTGGCTGCCATTGCCGGTAAAACCACCCCGGATATCTGTTCAAACATCTGGCCAGGTGCCATGGATGATTTTACCAATGCCGGGGGTCTGGTACCTCTGAATCACTTTCCGGATTTTTTCGATGTGATGGCATCACGGATCCCCATGGAACTGCTGAATGCGTTCCAGTCCCCAGATAGTCACTATTACCAGATCCCCTGGAAAACCAATCCTATTATGGTCATGTATAACGTCCGTCTTTTCCGGGAAGCCGGTATTGAAAAACCACCTGCAACATACAGTGAATACCTTGACGCAGCCCGTTTGATCACAAAAGATCTGGATGGAGATGGTCATTTCGACCAGTGGATGGGATACCGGGATATCCGGCCTATCTGGTGGCAGCGATTTTTTGATTATTACACCTTTTACATTGCAGCTTCCGGCGGTAAAACCCTGTTTGACAAATCAGACATTGTTTTTAACAATGATGCTTCCGTGAAAGTCTTTCAGTTCTTTCAGGAATTATATGCCAAAGGATATTACCCCCGTACAACGTTTCAGGGGGATCAGTTTGTTGCCGGAAAATTGGCTACTCAGTTCACAGGTCCCTGGAATGTGATTCATATCCAGCATTTTGCCGGACCGGATTTTGAATTTGACATTTCACCGATACCTGTCCCCGATGATACAGAAGGGCCGGTTTACACATACGGCGACCACAAAAATATCGCACTTTTCAGTACCACGGAACATCCGGAAGCCGCCTGGGAATTTGCCAAATTTTTGATCACCCCCCGGGCGGATTTAAGATTGCTGGAACTGTGCAGCCAGATTCCTTTGCGGCAAAACCTGACGGACGATCCCCTCTACCAGGATTATTTCACCCATCATCCCCGAATGGTGAAATTTGCCGAACAGGCACCATATACCCGGGGGGTGGATGGGGCTTCGGATCTAAAAGAAATTTTTGACGGAATCTCCCAGGAGTATGAGGCCTGTGCCGTATTTGGCCTGAAAAGTCCCGAGCAGGCCGTAAAAGATGCAGCAAAACGGGCAGAAATGATTATTGAATGGAACCGCTCACGATGAAAAAAAATATAAATTCCGAAAGCAGAATTGGCTACCTGATGAGTCTGCCGTACATATTATATTTTCTTCTGTTTGTCGGATTTCCCCTTGTTTTTTCCTTTATCCTGATTTTCCACAAATGGAATGTGATCACCCCCATGGAGTGGGTCGGCCTGCGGAATTTTATCCGCCTTTTTCAAGATAAACTCTTTTTTCAATCCATCCTGAACACGCTCAAATTCCTCATCATCCACATCCCCCTTCAAATTGTGGTTGCTCTTCTTCTGGCTGTATTGCTCAATCAAAAAATCAAAGCACGGGGGTTTTTCCGGGCGGTCTATTTTCTGCCGGTGATTGTCTCCGGAGTGGTGATTACCCTTTTGTGGCGTCAGCTCTATGCCTATGACTCGGGCTTGTTGAATACGCTGCTTACGAAAATTGGCATATCCCGGATCCCATGGATTACAGATCCGGACTGGGCTATGCCTTCCATTGCCATTATGGCCACATGGAAAAATGTGGGTTTGTATATTGTTCTTTTTCTGGTGGGACTCCAGGGTATTCCCCGTTATTTGTATGAAGCCGCGGAAATTGACGGAGCAAGGCCCCTTCAGCAGTTCTTTTTTATCACCTTGCCAGCCCTGAACAGTACCATCGTCCTGGTGATTATCTTATCCACCATCGGCGGGTTTTCACTCTTTATCGAACCGTTCGTCATGACCGGCGGCGGCCCTGTCAACAGCACCTTGTCTGCCATGCTCTATATTTATAATCAGGCCTTTTATTTCGGTCACATGGGTTATGCTGCCACACTGGGCTTTTTCTTTGCTGCCATTGTATTACTCGTTGTATTGATTCAAAAGAAACTTGTGGAGCAGAAAGACAGATGAAGAAATTCTGGATATACCTTTTTCTGATTGTCGGAGGTTTGATCTTTGCTTATCCTTTTTTATGGATGATTTCTGCCAGCTTCAAACCGGAAATTGAAATCAGTCATGTGGGCTTGTGGTCATCCAATTTTACCCTGAACAGTTACAAGGCTGTAGTGCAGAAAATTCCCATCTGGCGCGCCCTTTTTAACAGTCTTTTCGTTTCCTCATGTGTGACATTATCCGTTATCTTTTTCGGATCCATAGTGGGGTATGCCCTCTCCCGGCTCCGCTTTTTCGGACGGGATTTTAT
>LGGY01000057.1 GCA_001509335.1 Fidelibacterota bacterium 46_43 | reverse complement strand
ATTTCGGAAGCGGAAGCTTATCCCGGGCCTTCAATCATCATTGCGTACGCACCCTGTATCAATCATGGTATTGATATGAGCCAAAGCCAGCTGGAAGAGAAAAAAGCCGTTGAAACAGGCTACTGGCTGCTTTATCGCTATAATCCGGCGCTGAAAACGGAAGGTAAAAACCCCTTCATTCTTGATTCCAAAGAACCGAAAAAGGATGTGCTGGATTTCCTGGAAGGTGAAAAACGCTATACATCCCTGAAACAGACCTTTCCCGAAAAAGTGAAAGAATACAGGGAAAAATTTGCAGTGTATGCCAAAGAGCGCTATGAAGAATACCGGAAATTAGCTGAATAAAGAATAACCATAAGTAAGTCAAAAAGGGGACAGTCAGACTGTCCCCTTTTTTGTAAATTCAATTATGCCCACAAAACTGGAAAAAATACTCCTGGCACATATCCGGGAAGCAAACCAAAATTGGAATCTTTTTCAGGAGGGTGAAAAAGTATTGGTGGGTATTTCGGGCGGGAAAGATTCCCTGAGCCTTCTTACCCTTTTATCCCGCTTCCCGGTTGAACTTCATGCGGTACATGTGCAGCTTAATCTTGAATATCCGGTCACTTTTCTGGACTATTGCCGTCAATATGCGACAGTTTACCGGGTTGAAACAGATATTCACAAAAAGGTCTTTGCAGCCGATGCAGAAAAAAATCCATGTTTTATCTGTATGCGCCTTAGGCGAAAAGCAGTGGTAAGTTTTGCCATGGAACATGGATTTAAAAAAGTGTTTTTCGGGCATCATAAAAATGATGTCGTTGAAACCCTTATTTTAAACCAGATCTATAGCCGTGAAATCAGTACCATGCTTCCGCGTCAACCGCTCTTTGACGGACTATTTCACATTTGCAGACCTCTGTATCTGATACCGTCTCCACTTCTAAAAACCTATGCAGTTGAACAGAGCCTTCCTGTAGTTCCCGAAATGTGTCCGGCAGCTGTGAATTCTCGACGAAATCAAATCAGAGAATGGCTCATGGATATTCAGAAACTCAATCCCCGGATAGATATTGTGAATAATATATTTTCAAGTCTGAAGCGGATAAACCGTCCCTTTATTCCCCTGTTCCCTGATACACAAGATCTGACGGAGATTCGAAAACCAAAATATAAAAAGTCCTAATTTAAAAATATTAAATAATATAAATAATAATATAAACTTGACATCTTTTGATTTGTGGTGTATCTTACCCCCGGGGTGGGGGAGTAAGGGCAAAAATATTTCTATATAGAAATATATCGAAATAATTAAATAAAATTTGCCGGATTATCCGATAAAAAAGAGGGTCAAAGAACCCTCTTCATTATTATTTTCTTTTATGTTCTACCAGATAACTACCCGTTCTTCCGGAGAACGGTATCTTGGTTCTTCGGGCTGAATGTGAAAGGCCTCGTAGAAAGCATTTACATTTTCAAGAGGACCTACAACACGGTAATGGGCTGGTGAATGCTCATCTTCCATGATACGACGGATCATGGTTTCCCGGCTCATATTTCGTCGCCAGATCTGTGCAAAACCCAGAAAGAAACGCTGATCAGGTGTAAATCCGTCAATGTTTTTCATTTCGTTGTCCCGTTTGGCCAATTGTAAGGCGTCATAGGCCACATTCACACCACCCAAATCCGCAATGTTTTCACCCAGTGTAAGTTCTCCATTGATGCGAAATGTATCAATAACTACATAGTTATCATATTGTCTGACAAGTTTTTTCGCCCGGACATCAAACTGTTCGGCATCTTCAGCTGTCCACCAGTCGTTCAGCATTCCGTTTTCATCATATTGCCTGCCATGATTATCAAAACCGTGGGTCATTTCATGACCGATAACCACGCCAATTCCTCCGTAGTTCACGGGGTCGTCGGCATGAAGATTGAAAAAGGGAGGCTGGAGAATACCCGCAGGGAAAACGACTTCGTTCCCAAGGGGATTGTAATAGGCATTGACAATATGAGCCGGCATGTGCCATTCTTCCGGGTCCGGTTTTTGTCCGGCTTTTGCTTTTTCTAAATCAAACTGATAAGCCGCAATACGCAGAAAATTCCCAAAATAATCATCCCGCTTTAACGTCAATCCGGAAAAGTCATCCCATGAATCGGGATATCCGATTTTGATGCGCATCGCTTCCAGTTTGACCAGGGCTTTTTCTCGTGTTTTGTCTGTCATCCAATCCACATTTTCAATACGTTGTTTCAGGGCATGTTTCAAATTTCCTGTCAATTCGGTCATTTTTTCTTTCGCTTCCGGAGGGAAATAAGTCTCAACATAAAGCCTGGCCAGCATATCACCCAAAATCCAGTTGGCCTGGTCTAGAACCCTCTTTGTCCGGGGTTCCATGACTTTTTGTCCGGATAAATACCTGTTAAAGAAATCAAAATGTAAGGCATAGATTTCACCCGGTAAATAATGGGCCATGCGGTCCATCATATTCCAGGTAAAATAATCAGTCCACACTTCTGCAGGGATTTCCGTAAGCATTTGATTTATTTCTCTGAAAAAATCTGGCTGGTGAATATTATAATATTGATCGTAATTGAGTCCCAATGTGTTAAAGTAAAGATCCCAGTTTAAATCCGGTGTTAATGCCTTTAATTCTGAAAGGGACATCTTATGGTATGTTTTTTGTGGATCCCGGCGATCGATAAGGTTCATGGATGCTTCGGCTAGCCGTGTTTCAAACAATAGGATGGATGTCGCTGCTGCTTCAGCTTTTTCAGGTGTATAACCACCGGCCTGAAAAAACCGGCCTAGAAAGTCTTGATATTCCTTTCGGATTTCCTTTAACCTTTCTGACTGTCCTACGTAGTATTCCCGCTCAGGAAGACCTAAACCACTTTGTCCCAGGTGTACAATGACAAGATCTGTGTTTTTTGGATCTTCATAAAAAGAGATATCAAATACCGGTGCCATGAAACGTGAATGAAACCAGGCAATGGTCTCAACAATTTCGCCGGATGATCCGGTTTTGACAATCTCAAGTTGAGCCAGTAAGGGTGTTATGCTTTTTTCTTCAATCAGAGCACTGTCCAATCCACTGGTATAATAAGCACCTACCTGACCACGCAAACTGGAAGGATCTGAGTCTACATCCTTCGCAGCTTCATCTAACAAAGTTTTGATCATTTCCTGATTCCGGTCATATACTTCACGAAAGGCACCTATACTGACCTTGTCTTCGGGTACAGGATTATTCTGCAGCCATTTCCCATTGGCATAGAGATAAAAATCCTCCCCAGGCTTGACAGATAAATCCATGTTGGAGGTATCAAAGGCCGGATACATGGAAACTGCTTCCGGTTCATCCAGCATCTCCCGGGGAGTACAGGCGAAACCTAAAAACAGTAAAAGTCCGGTGATTACAATCTGTCTTAATACAGTTTGATTCATGGTCATTTCCTCTTGTTCATCCCAATTCGGATTGGAAATTTACCCAAAAAGTTGTCATGAAATGTGACTTTTTTCCATGAACCGGGAAGATTATCCCTGAAGAAAAAAAAGACCGGATTTTTCACCGGTCTTTTCATCAATGAGTTATGGAAACCTGATCAGGCAAGAAGTTTGATATCTTCATCAACCGAACCAATCGGTGCTATTCCAAAGTTTTTTACAAGTACATCTGTTACATTGGGGGAGAGGAAAGCAGGGAGTGTGGGACCCAGATGAATATTCTTTACACCCAGATATAGCAAAGCCAACAATACAATCACCGCTTTCTGTTCATACCATGCGATATTGTATGCAATAGGGAGCTCATTAATATCGTTCAGTTCAAAGATCTCCTTTAATTTGAGTGCAATGACTGCAAGACTGTAAGAATCATTACATTGCCCCGCATCCAGAATCCGTGGAATTCCACCGATGTCTCCCAAAGGTAGCTTGTTGTAACGGTATTTGGCACAACCGGCCGTTAGGATGACAGTATCTTTGGGAAGTTTTTGGGCAAATTCCGTATAGTATTCACGGCTTTTCATTCTGCCGTCACATCCAGCCATGACAATAAATTTCCGGATGGCTCCGCTTTTTACGGCGTCCACCACTTTATCGGCTAATTGTATAACCTGATTGTGGGCAAATCCACCCGTAATGGTGCCGTTTTCGATGGCTACCGGTGGTTTACAGGTTTTTGCCATCTCGATGATGGGTGAAAAGTCCTTGGTACCACCCTTGGTCCGGTCTGCAATATGGGGAAAACCGCTGAAACCTGCAGCACCCGTTGTGAATACACGATCACTATATGTGGATTTTTTTCGGGG
>LGGY01000004.1 GCA_001509335.1 Fidelibacterota bacterium 46_43 | reverse complement strand
AACCACCCCGTTAACCTGGTCCGGATTCTATGAATTCGAATCCTGTTTTTTATCAAAGACCGGCCTCTGGCAGCCTTCGGTTTACGAAGCCTTAAACACCCTTCTGGAGGCTTATCCCGGAATTGTACTGCCTGAAGAAAGCTATCATGATCTTGAGGACGGACAACTCGCCGCCCGTTGGACCCAAACCGTGGGGCGTTTAGACCCGGGATTTTCTGTGTACCGGAGAAAACCACGCAATCCATCTGTGCATTTTACATGCGATCCTTTGAGCTCCCGGGGCCCGGCAGGAACAATCACCCTTCTCATCAATCCCGTAACCGTTATCAGTATGGAATCCAGTTTGGGGAAAACTGAAGCTTCGGGGAAAAGCCGCCCGGTATATCATTTCCGATACAGAAGGAAACAAGCCGTATATCCAAAATTCGAAATGGTCTCTATTGGCAGACGGTGACATAAACCTTCCCATTCATCACCTCAATCTGAATATTCGGTATCAGAAAGACCTTACTCCAGAGGAGAAAAAAACCTGTGTTATACGGTTTTGTCTTGTTACGGATGGAATATCTGTTTAAACAGCGATTTCAGAATAGTACACTTCCATATATTTATTTGAATGTCTGCCCGATGAATAGAAGGGGCCGGGAAGTTTACAAGGTAAGGATATCGGTAATATGGATAAAATTTGAAGTGTATGGGGTAAAGAGAAGTAATTCCTGTGAGTTTTAAGCATAGTATATCGAAGAAAAAATGTCTTTTGAGATAATACCTGGATTCTTAAAGCAATGTGGGAGTGATTTCGATTGATTATAATATATGAAAATTCCTATCTGTTTGACTCCCCGGGGAAAAAATAACACCGTGCACATAAAAAAAGCAAGTTTATATTGCTCTTCATATATTAATTTAAATTGTTCAGAGACACCCCTTCTCCTCTTTCCATTTTCCCCCTGATCACATAACTTCCAATTGAAACAAAACCCAGGAAACGTGATGCCCGGTAAGCCAACCATTTCATATCCCTGCACCTGGACCTTCCGTATCATCGGAAAGAATCCATCCGTGATCAAACATGCTGTGTCTTCACTTATCCCAAATATGGATTCCTATTCGTTGAAACCAGGGAATATTAGTAAAAAAGGAAATTATGTCAGCTGGCATCTGACTCTTGTCGTTTTATCAGAAGATCAAAAAAATGCATATAAACAAAATCTGCTGAAGCAGCCCGGTATCCATATCATTCTTTGAATAAAGTATGACCCTACTATTCGAATTACAATATATAGTAAATATAAATTAATGTTGATACAATGGCGTGATTTTCGTATACTTTCCCATGATGCGAAAACACCATTTTTTCTTTCTCTTTTTTTGGTTACTTCCCGTTTCTCTGTACGGTGTGGAATTTTTTTCCCATGTAATGGGCCGGAGTGGTCTTGCGTGGCTTGATATCACCCTGTTCACCGACTCTATCCATGTGTCTTCACCCAATACATGCGTCATACGGGGTTATCATAACTCGTTCATCAAGGAAGGGGGCTTTCATTACCTGCACAAAAAGAGAAAATCCACTATCGGGCTGGACTGTTCCTTTCAGTTTCATGAGTTGCTGGTTTCTCGGGAATTTGATCTTCAGATGACTCGGCATCTCACCCCCCATCTGACCGGTTTTGTATCTATAAACTGGACACGGGCATCTCCGGCTGAATCAAGAACTGTTCATGAATTTTCGCTTTCGTGGAGGCTGATCATGCAACCTCTCCCGGAATTTTATACCAGCCTTGGCTACGATTTCCTGCCGGGTTTATCTCTCCCCCAAGAGAGTCCCACCCTCAATTCGCCGGCATGGTTCGGGACAATTGGACTGCGCTTGCTGACCGATGTGTACCTGACTACCGGTGTATTTTGTCGGGATGGTTTCCCGCCGGATTGGGGCTGGGGAGCATCGTTCAAGCCCGGACCTTTCACGGCATGGAATGCTGCCTGGTTTAGCCTGAGTCGTGCCTTTCATGCTTCCTTTTCACTTTTTTACCGTTCCTGGAGTTTTCAATGGCAATGCCGCTGGCATCCCTTTGTCGGTTTATGTTATGGGTCCTCTGTGTGCCGGGAATTCTGAACCTGCTTTATGCCGATACATCCCTGCTTTTCAGAGAAGATTCGGAATTTCTTCAACTGACTCTGGATTCCGTAGCAACGGGAAGTATCCGCTTTCAAATCCGCACGGGTAGTGACTATCCCTATTCTCACCGGGCAAATATCACACTAACGCCTTCATTCTCTTTCAGAACCTTCGGACAGGCCGGCTTTGAGAAAGGCCAAAATGCCTGCTCTATGCATTTTAAAACCAAAAAAATATCACTGGGTGGCGGACCGGTTTTGATTTCCCACGCCCGGGGATGGATTGTGGGCAAAGCCACAGCCCGCAGATCCCTGTATCCGGGAAACACGGAACTTAAACAATCGATAGCCCTTCGTAAAGGACCCTATACCTATTCCCCCTTTTCAGGATATGCGTCCCTGGATCTGCA
The DNA here is from genome assembly GCA_001509335.1 of Fidelibacterota bacterium 46_43. Lineage (GTDB taxonomy): Bacteria > Fidelibacterota > Fidelibacteria > Fidelibacterales > Fidelibacteraceae > Fidelibacter. Next base: position 17,770 of record LGGY01000004.1, on the reverse strand, counting down.
AAAACTGTCTGCAACACTCATTCTCAGTGAAGAGGGTTTTGGTGCTTCCCTTGAAGTCCGATATCCAAACTATGCTGTAGCTCTGTATCAAAGCCCGGACCAATGGCAGGAAAGCATGGTCCAGGTCTGCGGAGAGCGTTTTCTGGCACAATCAAATATCTCGTATCGCTGGCACAATAAGGAATGGGGACATGCCTGTGGAAATCTGACGATCAAAGGAAATCGAACCCGTTTTATCTTTCTGGCCTACACAACATCAAACTGTTTTAATCCCCTTTATGGTAAACATCCCTGGTTTGGCGGCAACAAAGCGGGTTGCACAGGAGCCGGATGGGGTCTTTCTATCAGCCTCCGCAAAGGGCACTCACTCAAGACATCCTTAATACAACAAACCAGGGGTGACGGCTATGACAGAAAAACCGAACTGTACCTTTCATCTCATTTTGGAAACATGAAATCCGAGACACTCATGTATTTGATTTCTGAACATACGATTTGTGAATCCTCTACTATTCCGGCCTATCTTACCTGTATCAAAAACCATCACTTTACGTTTAAACAAGCCTTTTATTTGTCAATTACACCCTGGGTAGAATTACAAAACGTCTGGCTGATATCTACAGATTTCCATCAACCGGCATCCGCTGGTATTTTTCTGGTGAGTCTGAAGCACAACGAAGCTACTTTGAAAATTCAATTCAGTCAGATAATGGGGGGCAGTTCAGATTTGTGGTATACCCGGCTTTATTGTGGCAGTCAGCCAGTGATCCAAAAAGCCGGAAAAGAAAATCTTTCGACTCTGGATATCACTTATGTTTATCCTGTTCAATCCGTGAGAACAAGCCTTGGATTTTCGATGAGCCGTGAGGATATTCGGGGTGTTGTCCAATTGCAAATTGCTTTGGATTCCACGAACCGGTAAATTATGTAGATATGGTAAAAAAATGGCAATACACATTCCTGCTTGCATTTATTTTTCCTGTCCTTTTACAGGGAAGAACCACTGTCAATGTCAAACAAACCAACCTGGACCCGGGTGTTGAAATACCCGTACATGAACTGTACGGATATCCTTGGATTTCCGCCTCAGAATTTCTGCTTAACCTAAGTGAAGATCCCTTGTCAGACACAACAAGCCGGGCAGCCCACGGTCGTCTGGGCGGACACATGGTAACAATCCACGGTGGAAGTGCCTTTATTCACCTGGATGTCAGTACTTATCACCTCCCGGCTCCGGTCGAACGTTACGGACATGAACTTTTGGTACCGCTTTACGAGTGGATCCGATTTCTCCATACCCGTATCTATCCGGATCTGACGTTTTCTCCTGAAAGACGAACTCTGATTCTCGAGCCCGAATCTTACAGCATACGGGATATTGTCATCCAGAATTTTAAGAACGGTTCCACACTTCGCATTGAAACCACCCGGCTCTTTCAGGAACAGGACATCAACATCTGGGAGGGACGCAATGGTTGGCTTTACTGCACCATCTATGGGGCAACGGGAGACACCATCCAGCTTAACAGGACTTACGATTCCGGTATTCTTCGCGGTATCATCCCCATTCAATCCGGTGAAACATTTCAGCTTTCTATCCGCCTTCGGAATGCCATATCAGGATATGATTTCTACATTGATCCCGAAACCCGGAGTATCCATATCAATTTGAGAAAACCATCCTCACTAACAGCATCTGAACGGACTCTGGAAGCATCTGAAAAATGGCTTATCGACACCATTGTTCTGGATGCGGGTCATGGAGGAAGGGATCCGGGCGCCCTGGGAGCGGACGGCACCCGGGAAAAAGATATTACCTTGGACATAACCCTCCGCCTGGGTCGTATGCTAGAACGGGAGCTGGGCACCCATGTGGTTTACACCCGAAAAACCGATGTGTTCATTCCACTGCATCAGCGGCCTAAAATAGCCAACAACGCCAACGGAAAGCTTTTTATCAGTATTCATTGTAATAGTCATGACAACCGGCGGGTGAGTGGCAGCGAAACCTTTTTGCTGGCACCCCGGCTGACAGAAGAGGCGATAAAAATCGCCGAAACAGAGAACCAGGTGATCCGTCTGGAAGAAAACCAGGAAATCTATGAAAAAATTACCAACGAACAATATATCCTGGCGGCCATGGCTCAAAGTGCTTTTGTGAAAGAGAGTGAAGATCTGGCGGCCCTGGTGGAAAAAAACTATATCCGTAATCTGAAAACAACATCCCGCGGTGTGAAACAGGCCGGATTCTATGTGCTACTGGGAGCTTCCATGCCTAGTATTCTGACTGAAGTCAGCTTTATTTCTAATAAAACAGATCTGCAAAAACTTAAGCGGGCTTCTTACCGGCAGAAAGTTGCCGAATCTCTCTTCCAGGCCATCAAGGATTTTAAAGAAAAACATGAAAAAGACATTCCCAACCACTGATCTTGCCACATTGCCGGTGGGAATTTTCGACAGCGGCCTGGGCGGGCTTACTGTATACCGTCAAATTCGCTCTCTGCTACCATCAGAAAACATTGTTTATCTCGGAGATACGGCGCGGGTTCCTTATGGATCCAAAAGTACCGATACGATCCGAGATTTTGCCACACAAATTACACGGTTTTTATTGGATCAACCTGTCAAAGCCATTGTTATTGCCTGTAATACGGCATCGAGTCTTGCCCTGGATATCGTTCGTTCTCTGACAGATCTTCCCGTGGTCAATGTCATTGATCCCGGTGTTCAGGAAGCTGTGAATATAACTCAAAACGGACATATCGCCGTCATTGGAACAACGGCAACCATTGAAAGCGGTGCCTATGCAGCACGGGTCCAGGCAATGAATCCGGATATTCAGATTCATGGCGTAGCCTGTCCCCTCTTTGTCCCACTGGTGGAAGAGGGGTGGGAAGATCATCCTGTGACCCGGCAGATTGCCCTGGAATATTTAGATCCTTTGGTTCATCAGAATATTGACACCCTGATCCTGGGTTGTACCCATTATCCCATTCTGAAGCCTGCTTTGAAAAAGATTCTTCCTTCTTATGTTACCATCGTGGATTCATCCCGGGTGGTTGCCCGGACACTCAAAGAAGCTTTGACTTATCACAAGGCGTTAAATCCACTGGGAAGCCCGGGTACAGATCTTTTTTATGTTACCGATTTCCCCCGGAAATTTAAGGTAATCAGCAGTCGTTTTCTGGGGCATGAACCAGACCATGTCCAAAAAATACCCATTGAAACCCTGAACGGGTATTCCCTCCGAAAAGAATGAAAGACTATTTAAACGAGCTGTACTCCCGGCTGGGCGGCCAGATGAAGCTGGGACTGGAGCGCACCCTGGAATTTATGGAATGGCTTCAACATCCCGAACGGGCATTCCCTGCAATCCATGTGGCCGGAACAAACGGCAAGGGGTCTGTTGTGGCTTTAAGTGAAGCGATTTTACGCCATAGCAGTTATCTGACTGGTCGTTTTACATCCCCCCATCTTGTCCATTTTAACGAGCGAATACGGATCAATGGTCATTCTGTATCTGAGGACCGAATCGAAACATTGATTAATCAATGGCGCCCCTGGCTAGACTCTCATGACATTTCCTTTTTTGAAATCACCACAGGGCTGGCCTTTTACCTTTTCCGTGAGGCCGCTGTCAATGCCGCTGTTGTGGAAACCGGGCTGGGCGGCCGGCTGGATTCCACCAATGTCCTCAACCCCAGGGTCACCGTTATCACATCCATAAACCGGGATCATACCCGGATTCTGGGGGACACCCTGGATGTGATCGCCGCTGAAAAGGCGGGTATTATTAAAGATGCAACTCCGCTTGTGACCTGTCATCACGATCCACTCGTTATGGCGGTACTGGAAGATAAAGCCAAAGAAAAAAAGGCACCCCTTCATATAACACAGCCGGAAGACTATATCCGGGATGTCAGGCTGAAACCAAGGGGTATGTCTCTATGCCTGCAAGGGACCGGGGAGTGGGTAGATACTCCATTGGCGGGTTTTCATCAACTGGAAAACTTTGCCCTGGCTATTAAAGCCTGTGAAATTTTTACGGAAGGTGTTTTGACGTTATCCGCTATCATAAAGGGACTTACAACAGTCCGCTGGAAGGGGCGGTTTGAACTGTTATCTGAAAAACCACTGGTTTACTACGACGTGGCCCACAATCCGGCCGGGGTGCACTGCTTAAAAGAACTTGTCCTGAATCTTTACCCAAATAAACCGCTAACCCTTGTCATCGGTATGCTGGGAGATAAAGAAACCCAAGAAATTGTAGATATCCTTCTTCCCCATGCCCATGCCTGTTATCTTTCCCCCGTCCATTCACACAGGAGCATGACACCTGAAGCCCTGGATGAACTTGCTGCCGTCCGACAGGGAACCTGTGTTGCGTCTTCGGTACAGCATGCCATACAGAAAGCCCTTGAAAACTCTCCGGATGACGGATTGATCCTCATCTATGGAAGTCACTATATCGCTCCTGAGGTGTATCAGACATTCTCCGGTGCGTCAGACCCGGAAAGCCAGTGAACCCATAGGATCCCAGGGTTTTAAAACTACCGGCTTTTGTTCTGCGGCTTTACGCAATTCCGGGCTTAAATATTTCTTATGGATTACTACCTGATACGTGTATTCATCAAACCAACTATCCGTCATGATAAAAAATCCGTCTTTCCCAGATTTTTCACTCCAACTGTTTTCAACCTTCCAGCGCACCGGCATATCCTTGACACAATGAACACCGGTAAAAACCATGGCGTGGGTCAGCATACTCTCGCCGTAATCCAGACGCCCGCCCTTATCAAGATCAAAGGATGTATCAAGGGCCTCTTCATAGAGGTAGAGATCTGTCGCCATAATCCCACTTTCCCGGTCCGATAACTGACCTACATCACACCCAAACCAAACCGGTTCCCCGGCTTTCAACTGGGTAAGCGTAAGGGATTTCAGGGTTTGAATGTCTACATTCAGGTATTTTACAGGCTGCCCCTCCAAAACATTTCCCAGAAATTGAACCGTATACGTTTTCATAAAGGGTTTATCCTTGGTCGGTGCATGAATGATACTGATATATTCTGCCGGCTTATTTTCCAGGTATTTCTCATAAAATGCCATGGGGGTCAAATTGCGGTCTTCGTGATAATGTTTGTCATCATCCCGGTATACAAAATCAAAGGTTTCCGGTGGGTTCCCCAAAAAGGAGACCAGCATATCATATATTTTTTCAAGGAATTTTTCTTTTTCTTTCCGGAGATCCTCCTCACCGGATCCCTGGGCTGCCATTTTTCGTAGCCTAGAGGCTGAAGCCCTGAGTTTGAGCGTGAGAAGTTGATTCATCCGGTGCGTATTGCTGCTGTGAAAAGTTTCTGGCATCACCTGTTTGGGAACAATCCCGTATTTTTCCACCAAGCCGGCAAACATATCCCACTGGCCGCCATCCTGAACCGGATCCCGCATCAGCCACATCACAATCCGGCTGTCTGTAGCGTCATGCCGGGTTTCTATGATGTTTTCCAGAAAAAAATTGGATTTTTCAAATTTGTCCCAAAACATGGGATAACTTTGGGAGAGTTCAAAATCCTTTACATTAATCTTTTGGGCTATTGAATAACGGAAGGTGTTCAGAGCAGCAAAAATCCAGCAACGGCCGCTTTTCTCTTGGTTGGTGATTTTCCCAGTGGGAATTTCATGTGAGAATGCAAAAACATTCTCTACCAGGGAATCATGGCTTAGTACCGTTTTATCCATGCCGTTTTGAATGATGCTGTTCCTGAGAACATATTTGGGGGAATTGTCCGCTAAATTTTCCCGGCATTGGGAGAGAAATTGGGGCGTCATGTGTTTTTTTGTCAAGTGTATTACCTTTCTAAAAATGTGTGAATGACGGGTATCACCTTGTCTATTTCCGGTGTGATACCCAAATGTCCATATTTATTATCCAGAATGAACGTTTCTGCGTTCAACTGCTCTGCGAGATCCAGGGCCGGCTGTGGCATAACCAGATGATCCTGAAGGTTCACGATGATCAGAAGGTCTGCGATGGCTTGAGAAATAGCTTCATCATACCCATTTTCAAAAGATTGGCCTATATTGTGGCTGACCATGGCTTTTAGCTGGCATTCCCAGTTATAACTGTTAAAAATCCGACCAGGGGATTGCTCAAACTTTGTCAAATAATTTTCAAAATTCTCCACAGGAATCTCAGTCACCAGGTATTCAGGGGTCCGGGCCACCAGATCCTGAGACATATCCAGCAACATCATCAGGCGTTCTTCGGGAACCCCGTACCTCCGTGCTGTTTGAATCAACCGAAGCTGAAACTCTTTGTGAAGCAGGTCCCCGGATGTCATGCGGGGTGTGCTTACATAGGCAATCACTTTATCCATAAAAGAGGGATATGTTACCAACCACTCAAAAGCCTGCATGCCTCCCATGGAGCCACCCACTACAGCATATACATGATTCAGACGAAGTGTCTGGGTAAGCACCAGGTACTGGGCACGGACCATATCCAAAATCGTCAACTCCGGGAACAAGCTCTCTTTTTGTGTCATGCTTTTGGACGGCGAAGAAGAAATCCCATTGCCAAAGGCATCCATAATGATGATGGTAAAACGGGTGGTGTCAATATAGTTATACGTCCGGATCAGTCCTTCCACATGTTCCGACGTGCCTCCAAACCAAGTGGGAAATACGACAATCTCATTTTGATTCCGGGGAAAATCACCTACAATACGGTATCCCACACGGCAATTCTCAATAACATCACCGCCATAAAGCGGAAAATCGCCGATTTCGGCAAATTGCTGGGGAGATGCTCCCTGAAGCATGGAAACGCCGATAATGACAAGTATCAGCCATCTATATTTCATCATATATTCCTCCGGTGCTTACTTTACAGTTGCTGAAGCATAAAGTTATATTTTTCCAATTTCTTTTTCCATGCATTCTCTTTGCTGTTCCGTTTCAGAGCACCATGGTACAAAACCTTCAATTTATGGATCAATTCACGCAAAACAGCCGCCTTTTTATCCTTTGAAAGGTCAGGATTGTCAATAAGTATTTTTTCCAGGGCCAATACCCGGAAGCGATCCATTCCCCATACAGACCGGGAAAGCTGATCTGTGTGTCCTCCATATTTAATAATACCTGCTTCAGTCAGAAGCCCCACCGGTTCATGTAGTGAAATCCGAAGCCATAAATCATAATCTTCACAAACGGGAAGCGATTCATCAAAACCGCCGGTTTCCTCGAAAAGTCGCCTCTCAAAGAGAACAGCTGAGGGGCTTACCAGGCAACGTTTCAAGCTGGGAATAAAAATATCGCCATGTACTTTTGTATGTTTTTTCATAGGATTAACCCGTTTCCCCTGGCGGAACCAGATTTCCTGTGTTTGACAGATCCTGTATGACGGATTTTCCTTTAACCAGGATTCCTGGAGGGCCAGTTTATCCGGTAACCATTCATCATCACTATCCAACAGGGCAATCCAGTTCCCGGACGAAGCCCGGATCCCCCGGTTCCGTGCGGCTGAAACCCCCATATTTTCCTGACGCACAACCTGAATTACATCTCCATAATCCGCTAATATAGAAGGAGTTGCGTCCGTTGAACCATCGTCGACAACAATCATTTCATCTGCCGCCCGGCTTTGATTTAACACACTGTCTATGGCCCGCCGGATATATCCCTCACGATTATACACTGGAATGATAACAGAAATGTGCATGACAGATTTCATAATAAAAGTACTTCAGCTAAGGTTTGCGAACAGCGGGGAAGATGCAGTTTTACATCAACTGGCGATTGGGGACCGACCCGGTCACTCACACATTTGAGCACATAGGCAGGAAATCCATGCTTTCCGGCCCAGTCCAGAACCACCCAGGCTTCCATATCTACAATATCCGCCTTGAACTGATGGATTAATATACTTTTGAATTCCTGGGTGTTTTGGCTATTTCTTACTGTGATACAGGTGTTTACAGTCCGAATGTTTGAACTGATATTTGCGGGTTTCTGAATCGTTTTGTCCCATTGTGAGATAACTTGTTCCGGCACAACAAGGTCTTCCGGAAACACATCATCCCTCAGAGAACCGCAAGTCCCGGCATTCACAATCTGCGAAATATTCATATCCAGTGAAAGGACGTCCAATGCGTGCTGCACCGAGGTCGGACCGATTCCAGTCTGTAACATGTAAAAGGGGATTTCTTGCCACACCACCTGATACAAGTGCTTTCTTTTACTCAAAGAATAATGGCTTTTGATATCAACATTCCGAAAAACGTCCAGCATTTCAGCTTTCAATGCAAAGACAAGGACGGTTTGAGGTAAAATAAAGGCCATGGTATAACTTAGAATAATCTTTTCTGCTTTTCCCTGTTTTTTAAAGAGGGAATCACAAAACAAATATCAAACATCCTCATCAGAAAAATAAATATAAATTTTTTTCAGCATCATGTAAGATATGCTTCTTTTATTCAACCTCTTCCCAGCGGTTGTCCACTGAGGTTTTTTCCAGGCCGTTATGATCAGTAATATATTCCTGAAGCGCCTGGCGAATCATGATGCCAGTATCGAGACGTTGTTCTTCGGGAATTTCCGTCACCAGTCCATAGCCGGAATTTCCTTCTGCCAGGTAATCGGATATCGCCATTGTATAGGTCGCATCGGGATCAAAGGGTTTGCCCTGGATAGAATGAATAGTTACCCGATTACCGTTGGGTTTTCGCCGATCCACCGTTACCTGAAGGCCGCTCACCAGCATTCCCCTTGAATTTCCGGAGACACGGTCTTCGATTAATCGGTCAATAAAAGAACCGGAAACCTGGAATACGGTAATATTATTCCCAAAAGGAAGAACATTAAAGAGGTCTGCCGGGGTCAGAGGACCTGCATTTAAATCGGCACGGACACCACCGAAATTAGAAAAGGCGACATCTGCTCCGGAAATGGTGGTCATCGCATCACAAATCATATTTCCCAGCAGGGATTGACCTTCAGAGCTTCGTCTGAGAGGTTTGGGTAAGACAGTGAGTACTTCGTGAAAACCCTCTTCGGCTTTGGCTTTTTCAGCAGAGAGAATGGAATCGGCCTTTTCATCCAGCCAGAATTCATCCTCGACCATGGTGATCAAAGCACTGTTATCAACGGCAAAATCATAACCAGCCAGTTCTTTGGTTTCTTTATGGATATAGACATTGACATGTCCCACATTGGTCCCGTTGGCATAATTCTGAAAAATCAGGGTATGATTGACCGGATCTACATATGGTTCATAAAACCCTCTGTGAACATGACCGGAAAATATGATATCGATACCGGGAACCATTGCTGCAATTTCCAGAGCATTGGGTCCGTGTTTATCGGGGTGAATTGTCTGCTGCCTCATATCTTCCAGAAGTTCCTGATAGGCGACTTTCCGGTCGTAGGGTGTCCAGGCGTGGGTTTCAACGATGATGATATCGGCCCCCATCTCTTTTAAACGAGGCACCCATGTACGGGCCGTTTCTATTTCAGGCAAAAAAGTGAGTCCGGCCACATGTTCCGGAAAACTTAAATCCGGTGTAATCGTCGTAGAAAGCCCCAGGATGGCTACTTGTATTCCAGCAGCATCCACCATCACATAGGGTTTCAGATAATCTGGAATCTGTCCGGTGGAATCCTGAATAATGTTGGCGCCAAGTAAGGGGAATTTTGCCTGTGCCGCCCGGGCTTTGAGCACATCCAGCCCCAGATCAAAATCATGGTTTCCTACCGTCAAGGCATTATATCCGGCCATATTCATATACTTGATCACCGCTTCGCCTTCGGTGCGGGATCCGATGGGACGGCCTGAGAAAAAATCGCCGGCATCCACAACAATCACGGAGGTATTTTCTTTTTCTGCTTTTTCACGGACCGCATCAATATAATGGACTACTGCCGCACCGCCTCCGATGAGGGGCGGAAACTCAGGATTCATAAACCGGGCCTCCATCCGGTCTACCCCTCCATGAATATCATTGGTAAAAATAATGGTGATCTTTTGATATTCTTTTTCAGGATATTTCGGGTTCCCCAACAACCCGGAAACAAAAACCAGAAAAAATAACAAGATGTATGTCAATCGTCGCATAAGTCTTTCCCGTCTATATTTACAGGGAATACGTCAGGGTTGCCATGACGCGCACCCCGGCTTCCCGGACCTTATCCCGGGAAACCCGGACTTCCCCTTCGATGGGGAACAGGTCGTTATAATGGTAAATAGATTCATACCAGGACACATTCAGGTCCAGGACTAATGTTTCAATCTGATAGCCTGTGCCAAAATGGATTTCACTCCGGTTCAGTTCATTTCTGATGGGGCTTTCCGTATATGAAAAACCGGCCCGCACGGGAATTCCGGAAGAAAACACATGTTCAGCGCCGATTCTGAAGGCCCAGCAATGATCCCAATCCGGTGAAAACGTTGTGGTATCGACTCCCTGATATTCATTTTCAAGTTCTCCCCACAAGGTCAGATCCGCCTGGGCAAAGAGTTCTGTTTTTAAAATATTTTCCGGGATATACCGGAGACCCATGGATAAGGTGTTTGGCCGTTGGACTGTTTGTTTCACAATGGACCTGTCTACGGTATAGGCAGGCATCATCAGTGAGCTGTCCATGTGGGTCACTACTCCGGGATTTTCAAATTCAATCTCTCCGGCCAGGGTATAGGCCAGCTGGAGAGTATGACGTTTGGTCAGGTTAAAGACCAGTCCAGTCCGAAGATCTATGCCTCCCTGAAAATCGGTATCAAACAGGGAGTATGTCGTTGTATCCGATGCCAGGCGGTCATCAGGGCGGTCGAGCACCGTTACACCGAGTCCCCGCTCAATGCGGTCCCCCATCAGCTTTGTTGCACTGACACCTACCTGAAGCCATTCCAGTGCAGAAGGAGACCAGGCGCCTCCCACACTCAGGCCATTGATTTGTCCCGAAAAGTTTACCTGATGATAACCCACCAGGGGGTCCCGGTTATAATCGTAAGTGGCACTGCGGATTTCTTCTTCATAGGTATAATTGAGATTCTTGACCGGTGTATATCCCAGCAAGACAGACCAGTTGCTGCGCCCGTATCCCGCAAAAAACCCGGCATCAGAAATCCAGTAGCGGTTGTGAACATAATCGTTATCTGTCAGAAAATCACCGAAAGTATCCTGGACGGGAAATGAGCGCCGTTCCCGGAGGTGCCATCCCTTACCGGTCAGGGCAAAGCGAAAGCCCGGCATATCCACGGCAACTGCCGGGTTGGATGTAAGGGCAGAGGGATGCCCCCACTCCGCCAGGGCAGTTCCTCCCAAGGCATTGGCCCGGGCACTGTGATACGGGTTGCTGTTTAAAAGCACGTTTGAATAAAATGTCTGACCATGGGCCAGGGAAGCAATCAGCAGGATACCTGCCAGGATTTTCATGTGACTTTTCCTATGTATTTCTTTTCTTTTCATGTGTGGCTCCGATTATTCAACACGACATTAAAACCGATACTCCAGCTGGATTCTAAAATCATTGTAGGTTTCCCGAGCCGTAATATCTGTTATTTCATAGTCTCCGGACTCAGTGGGTACAATACCACCCACATAATTGACCATGGTACCATGACGGTCAAAGGAGTATTTAAAGCGGGCGGACAGGTTGGGGCTCAATCTGGAAAAAAAGGCAATCCAACCGTGGAAGGCTTCAGAATCGGCGTTAAAAACGCGGAAATCCGTATCCTCAAAATTCCAGATAAATCCTTCATAGATCATCATTTGTCCCATAATTTTAAAACGGTCATTGAAATTGTGTGTCACCTGGGCTGCAATGGCCTTGCTGGGACTTCCGGCATTTCCTACCATGGAAGTTCCGCCGGCAGTATTGGCTGTCAGGCGGGGACGGGGATTAAAAGCCGTGTATCCTGTTGCCAGCAAAAGGCGAAGTTCATTGTAGCGGGACATGCGCATGACGCCTTCCAGGCGGGTTTCAGTAGACTCGTATCCCGTCGGTGCAAAAATGTTCTGACGTCCACGGCTCTGCCACTTTTGCCGCAGGCGGAAACGATAATTAAACACAGGGCGATATTCCAGGTTGAAAACCAGCCGGTTATATTCGGACTGATCCGCAACCCGTGTCCAGATATCATGTTCAATCGTTGTGACAAACTGGCGGTGAAACTGATATCGCAAATTGTAATAAAAGCCCCGCTCTGCCTGGGGTTGTGACGCCCCGGTGTAGAGAAATCCCAGTGAAGGATCTTTCAAATAAAAAACATCCTCAAAAATGGTACTTTTATATCGCTGGTAATTGGAAAAAGAGCGCTGGTAGGGATTATCATACGCCAGATCATAATCACGGTAGAGGAGGAGAATGTTAAAATTGTCAAACTGCCAGTACATATTCACCACCCAGGCCATGGGGTCATTCTTTAAATCAAACACAGCCCCGTCATGGTCCAGAATGCCGATTTCACCCTGGAGCACCAGGTTTTTATAAACCGTGGAAAAATCCCCTCCCAGGACCCGTCTGTAGGATTTTGCCTTTCCCCAGAGGCCTGATTCGCCGCTGTTTTCATAGATGGATGCAATTTCCGTATCGGCGGAATTTCCTATATGGTTCAAATAATATCTCATGTTTTCCGGTGCGACGACTGATTGGATTTGAAAATCTTTTTCACGATCGTAGAGACTTTCATAGGCCGTAATGCCTACATGTGTGCTTGTATTCACCCGCCACCGCAGATTGGATCCATAAAGCAGTTCATCCACTGTGCGGGTCAGGGGTTCTGAAAGCTGGCCGTTCAGCCCATATTCATACCGGGGTTCCATCCGGATAAGCATGGAAAAGGATTCATCTGCATTCAGTACGGCATCCCGGGATTCAAAACTCACAAAAGGCGTAAAATAAAGGGATTTCCATTGAATTTCCGCTGTCAGGCCGCGAAGGGGTACATAGGTGTTTTTTGAAACATCGCCTGAAATACCATACAGTCGCTTTCGCCAGCCATAGCCGCTTTTCCGTGGGGTAAAATAATCCACCGATTCCATAATCACCCCCTGGCCAAAAGCCGCCACGTAATTGCCGGCAATCAGTTTATTCACACGGAATTCACCGTTTTGAACCGGTTCGTAGGATAAAAATGTTTTCACTCGGGGAATCCTGCCCAAAGATCCCAGCTGGTAATATTCATCACTTTGCCCCATGGGGCGGTTATATGAGAGCCCGACGGACCATGAATTTCCTTTGTTGATTAAAAACTTGTGATAAATGTCCAGGGGCGTAGTTTTTGACTGGAAAAGCTGAAGAGATTCGGCATCTTCATCGGGGACTATGTTTTGCTGGGAATTTTTCACAGTGGCATTGTAATACCCATGCCAACTTTTGTCCTCATCATCCGTAAAGCGGACATAATCACCAATATTGCTATAACCGTAATAGGAGAGTCCTTCAATACTCCGGAGATCCCTGGCAGACGTAATGGACTGGTCTGAGGTAATGAATTTTTCAACGGCCACCGCATCGACGGGGGACACGCCCGGCAAATTCATAAAATCGAAATAATCCATCCGGTTTACATTTTTTGGTGAACTCAGGAGCCGGATCCATTCTTCCACCAATCCTTCAGAGGATCCTTCGGAAAACGTCATCCGCTCAAGTAAATAGTAATTATCCTCAAAGCGCTGTTCTTCCGCTGTCAGAAGTATCGGGAAAACAGCGACCTTTTTTTTCAGCAGCACAAACTCATCGTGGCTGACCCCTTCCAGGGTGGATAATTCATAGATATTTTCAAATCCGCCATGATAAAGCCTATAATCCAGAATAGCGTCAACAGCCTCGTCTGAGAGACCGAGCTCATACAAGGCGTTGGCGTCCAGAGTATTTAAATCGGGTTTTGCAGCAAAAAGGAGTGTCAGACTCAGAAAGAGGATGGATATCACACGCCATATTTTACCTTTGTCATTCATCAGCATTACCGGTCTTGTTGTTTCATCTGAAAATGTAGAGAAAACATGTGCGTCAGGGGCAAAATGGGATGGGTAATCAGGGCATAATCCACATGTCCCCAATCCGTATGGATACCTGCTCCCAAAGCCAGTTGGCTGGGTTCGTGGGAAATTCCCGTACGGAGGACCAGCCATTCCAGCACATAGTATTCGAGTCCGGCATGGGTCTGGAATTCATCCCGTCCCATGATTTTTTCAATCGACACGCTTGTGGTCATACCATAATAGGGCTGATATCCAATGCCGATTTCCAGTTTTGACGGAATGGTTTGAGAAGTCCCGGAGGATCCAAGGGCAGGGTCATTCACATTTTTCAGAAAAAAGCCGGCCCAGGCCCGGGAGCGCAGGCTCGCTTTCACACCTACATCCAGTCCCCAAGTTGCACCGGATCCCAGGGAAATGCCGTCTGATCCATCCCCGCTTTGTCCTGCGGATTGTGAACCATAATCCATTTGAAGGAAATTGATATTATATCCCAGTGCCAGGGAGGACCGAAGATCTTTCTGAAGGTAAAAGGCATGAGAAAATCCCACCCGGATTTCCGATGAGAGATTGTTGCCAGAGTAGCTCATCTGTCCGGCATATCCTGACAAAGCCACCGAGCCCAGAGATTTTGGCAGGGCGGCGGCGAGAACAGCCCGGGTGTTTTTCGTAAAGGATTGTGAAAAAGGCTGGGAATAATCCACGGCAAAGCCGGGTTGTGCCCAGTCTGCCAGGCCGGCAGGGTTTATATCAGGGCTCCAGATACCGGAAGAAACCGCAGTACCTGACCCTCCGATACCGGCATCAGCCACAGATCCGTACCAGTAATCCGTAAAAACCTGCCCCTTGGCAACACCCGACAGCAGGAAAAACAAGAGGAACATGCTTAAGTATTTCTTTTTTTTCATAATCTTCTCTTAAAATCTTACCGCAATTACAAATGGTGCCAGGTCATAGGTGACTTTTCCGGTCTCTCTGTCCGTCCCTTCCAGGTGCATTATATACTGGCCGGGAGTCAGAAGTCTTCCGGCAGCATCCCTGCCGTCCCAGGTTCGGGTAATTTGCCGGCTGAGTCCCTTGAATTCATCAAAGAGTGTGGCCACATGCCGGCCGGACATATCATAAACCCTCAGGACCAGTCTGACGCCCGAGGGAAAACCGAAGGTATATTGAAGTTTTTCACCGGCCCGGGGGACAAAGGGATAGGGGGCAATATCCAAAGAGACCCCGGCATCCCATTCACTGCCTTCCTGCCAGGGAGCAAAATCCTCAGCATAAGCAACCAGCAATTGAGGGCTTTCGTTGTAAATTCCCCCCACGGCCTTTACAGAAATCATATTTCCGGACTGCAGTAA
Source organism: Fidelibacterota bacterium 46_43 (assembly GCA_001509335.1). Classification (GTDB taxonomy): domain Bacteria; phylum Fidelibacterota; class Fidelibacteria; order Fidelibacterales; family Fidelibacteraceae; genus Fidelibacter. The sequence goes on along the minus strand of LGGY01000004.1, from coordinate 2,436 downwards.
ACTGTCCAGCTCATCGTTGATAACGCTCCCGGATTCATTTACCAGAATATTGGTGGAATTCCAAATACGAATGGTCACCGAGCCGGTTCCGTCATCTATATCAATATTGGATCCGCCACCGATATTATCACTCCGTGAAGAAATCCGCCCGGACAAGGATAAAAAGGTCCCTTCATATTCCCACGGATCCCGCCGTAACACCTCAATGGTAATATCCAGAGGGTCCGGCACCGGAGCCGTTCCCCAAACGGTGTGAGAGGAAACAACAAGTTCCTTGACACCATTGTACTCTTCCAGAGAGCCTGTAATTTCCACATCGGTTCCCCGGGGAAGATCAATCATGGAGGGGCTGTAAACATTGATACCCCGGCCTGATCCGTCCTGAAAATAGGCAGACAGCCGGTCTGTCCGGAGTTTACCGGAACCAATGGTCATCACACCCCGCAAAGTGACCGTTTTTCCGTCGTAGGTATCAAAATTGTCCCGCACATCCCGGATTGTCAAGACTTCCGGCGGTTCACTGATGGTTACACTCTGGACAATGGAGGAATCCACCAGCCCCCAGTCATTTTCCGCTTTCGCGTAGTACAAAAGCTGTCCGGCATGTTCCGGAGGAGGCATCTGAAAAGAATAATTTCCGGTACTCACTTCCGGCATCGGGTGTTCCTGGCGCACATCGTCAAATCGGGTTACCAGATACACCGACAGGGTTCCGGATTCATCCGTCACAGACACCTGAAAGGTTAGTGTATCTTCCGTTGTGGGATTGGCCGGCAAAACCTGCACGGCGGTGATATGCGGCTTGGATTCGGTTTTGTCCACCACATCCCAGGTTGTATTTAGGGGTTCTCCCGTTTCATCGTGACCTGTGATTCCATTCCCCCCGGAAGCCGGTTCGCTGCCTTCATCGCTATGAATCATTTTCTGATTCACCCCGTGAACACTTGCATAGGACTGTTGTGAAACGGGTGTATCTGCCAGATATCCGGGAACCGTGCTTTTATCCACTGCTTTTTCCAGCCCGCCATACAAAAGATAGTCCACATCCTGAACCGTGGCAGAGGATCCATCCCAGTAAAACAGTACCAGGGTTCCTTTGATGTCATCCATATAGCCATAAGGCCGGGTGGGAATGGTGGAAACAGAGGATGATGCCGACAGAAGATCATTTTTCAGTGCCAGATGAGGAGGATTTCCATATTCGGCCTGATAGTCAGAGCGCCGGGCCAGGCCCACAATCAGTACATCGCCCGGACTCAGGGTTGTATCGGGAAAACGGGCTATAAAATCCGATGAGGATTCAGACCAGAAATCCGTCCCGGATGGCAGGTTATAGTAGTATTTTCCATTGACCGTATCTGTGGCATCCGTCAGGTAATAATTCCCCAGTTGGATGGGCTGGCCTGTGGGGTTTGTAATGGCCACGTATTCCGCCTGGCTTGGAAACAGCACCAGTTCGGACATATAGAGATGGTCCGGTGCTCCTGTCAGCAGGACCGGCAATAAGGCCATGACAGTTAAAAGCCACAAACGGCCGCGTCGGTAAGTCAACATAGTGCGTCCAATCATTTATTTAAGTAATACAAGTTTTTGATGAAACACCCTGTCTGCGGCTCTCATTCTGACCACATAGATGCCGGAAGCAAATCCGTCTGCATTCCATGTGTGATTATACACACCGGCTTCCTGATATCCCTGATGGAGGGTTTCCACAACGCGGCCCGTCAGGTTAATCACATCCACGGTCAGGTCCGCCGCTTCAGGCAGGGACCAGCTGATGGTCGCTCTGGCATTGAAAGGATTGGGATATGCAGGCCGTAATTCAAAGACTTCCGGCAGATTTTTATTATCCTCAACAAGGCCGGTAATGACACTGAAGTCGTCCTGATAGCCTACCGTCAACTGATATTTTGAGGAGTACTGTCCGCCAACACCGATAAAACTGGCCATTTTTTCAACTTCCAGGGCGGCAATATCAATGCCTGTGGAATTCCAGAAAACCACTTCCAGTTCACTGGCCCCGTCCGTAATGGTCACCACGGTATTATTGGAATAGGTATCAATCGAACTCACGGTGCCGATCACTTTGATCAGTGTTCCTTCCCATTCATCAGAATTGGCCTGTTCCACTGTAATTTCCGCCGGCTCAGGTAATTCCTGCCCCGTGGCATTGATTTTATACTCGAAGTTTTTCACTTCAATCGTTGTATAGTAAAGATCCACCTCACCCACAACGGTCACATCAACACCCCGTTCCAGTTCCGGGTAAGCTTCCGGATCATAGAGATTCAGCCCTTTTCCGGATGTATCCTGAATGTATGCATTGGTCCGGCCGGTCTGAATCACATTCACTCCTATGGTCATCACGCCGCGAATTGTTTTAATTTCACCGTCCCACGCCTCAAGATTGTCATGAATATCTGAAATGGGTGTGGG
>LGGY01000216.1 GCA_001509335.1 Fidelibacterota bacterium 46_43 | reverse complement strand
TATTCCCAGGGAACATGGGGGTTTCTGGATAAGGTGGAATATGCTTTTTCATATTTCAACAACCGGTATGAAAATAAAATTTTCGAAGTCTATGCCATGAAAAAAGATCCCACACCTGTGAATTCGGTAAATACATCCGAAATTTATGGTGTGGACTTCACCCTTACGGCAACCACCCTTCACGGCGCATTGGAAATTCAGGGAGGGTACATGCTTCTGGATATCAGTCACATCCGGGTTTTCAAAACAAACCGGAATACAGGTACCAGCTTCAATTCCGCTTCCATCCCTGGAAAACCCGATACCGGATTCGCCTGTTTCTGGAAGGACGTCAAAGTTATTATTACAGCCAGACAGAAGGCATTGTTTATCAGGGTGAACTGGAAGGACGTAAGAATGTGGATGTGTACATCAGCCGGGATTTTAAAACAGGCGCTCTGACCTGGACTGCAGGCGGATCTGTCAGAAACCTTTTTTCAAACCATGCAATTTCGTACATTGACCGGTGATATTGGATGATATCCCTGAATATGACCTGGTAACACAATGTACATCCCGGAAAAACCCTTAGACACAGGCAGAATCGCCATCGAAAAGGCCCGCTTTCTGAACGGCCAGACACCTTCCCCGGAGATAATCCGGGATTTTATTCTGGATTCCTGGGAAAGATCCAGAATTTACGGCATTGCCCCGGCAACATCTCCTGAACCGGAAAGGGCTGACGAAGGTGAAATCCGGCGGCGCATGCAGCCCCTTGTTCCCTTTATCGAACTGTTTGAAACCGTCCGGGAAAGCCTGGATATCCTTTTAAAACACAAAAACATTCCTGTCACCCTGATCTGGGTGGATGTGGAGGGAACCGTCATCAAAACGGACGGGGAATCCCCCCTGTACCAGACAAGCAAGCGGGTAAGTGAACGGGACATGGGGACCAACATCGCCGGAACCTGCATCACCCTGAATCAGTCCATGGTAATGACCCAAAAGGAATTTTTCCAGAGCTACTTTCACGACAGCATCTATGCCGCCCATCCCCTTAGAGATGCAGAAAAACATGTGACCGGATGTTGCATTCTGGAGATGCACACAAGCACCTACGATCCGGAAGTGGTCCGGATGTTTCTTCTCATCGGTGATTTGTTGAACCGGCAGAGAATTCAGCATACACATTTACATCAAGTGCAGGAGCGGGAATCTGTTCTTTTAGGCATCCTGGAGCATATTCCTTCAGGAATCATGGTCCTGAATACATCCGAGCAAATCACCTTCATCAATCAACAGGCCCGGAAACTCTTTGACCTGACCCGGGAATCTGTGCAAAACCGGTACCTGCAATCCATCATCCGAAAAGGGCTTATCCCGGGAGATCTGATACGGCTTGAAAAGGAATTTTTATACCGGGAACATGTGCTGACCTACGGGAACCAGTCCAAAACTTTTTTTGTCTCTTCAGCCCTCATAAGAAACCATGAAATGGCGATAACCGGATTACTTTTGGCTTTTTCCCCTGCTAAAAATCTTACCTTTCTCAGACCGGCCCGGGAATCGTCCGTACCGTCGCAGATTCCACTCCAGGATATTCTTAAAAACACGGCATATCAAAAAAAAATTCAGAATACTCTACAGGATTTAGGCAGATCCCCCTGGGATATTCTCATAGCAGGGGAAAGGGGACTGTTTAAGTCTGAGTTCGCCCGTCTGATCCATACCGGATCTCCCCGGGCATCGGGACCCCTGACGATCTTTGATATCGCCGGGCATCACTCTTTTGAAATCCGGGATCTCCTTTGGGGAGAATTTAAAACGAATCCTGAAAACAATACAGGACAGTGTCTGATATCCCGATCCAACAGTGGAACACTTGTCCTTAATCATGCAGACCAAATGGATGAAGATCTTCAGGGGGATTTTTACCATCTGCTACAAAACCGGGAATTGCCGGATCATACAAAATTCAATGTGCGGTTTATCTGTATTACCGGGGATGACAGAGCCGGTCGTTTTATTCCGGAATTGGCAGCATATTTTGATAAAGAAAAGCTATTGCCAGACCCTGTACGAAAGCATGCATCGGATTTAGAAATATTTACAGACAATATTCTGCAGGCATTATCAGCCCGGTTCCATCTGCCCGGACCTGAGGTCTCTCCGGCCGTCCGGCAAATCTTCTCCCTGTACGGCTGGCCGGGCAATCTGGAAGAGATACGGGATGTGCTGGCAACAGCCCTGTTGAAGCACCGGCCTAAAATTTTGGATGAAAATCATTTGCCCGGACGACTGAGAAAATTAAAAGCTCCCACCTTTTACAAAGATCTTAACGCACAAAAGAAAATCCGGGAAATTACAGACGCCCTAAAAACCACCGGTGGAAACTGCAAAGAAGCAGCAAAACACATGGGTGTAGCCCGGAGTACGTTTTACGAGTGGCTGGCGAAATACAAAATACCGCATTGAAAATGATGAATGATGAATGATGAATGATGAATTGAATTATTTAATTATGAATTTGGTTATGTGATAGATTGATGATTTATGTGATCAGCTATGCCTTTCGAATATATCTTAAACAAAAAAAGATATGATCAAAACCTAAATACCATATCTGACAAACAAAGCCAAACTCATAACTCTTCATTTAATTCATCATTCTTCATTCAACTCAGCACTCAGAATTCAGAACTCAGAATTCAAATAATTTATTATGAATTGTTGCGATAATTTTTAAATTTCCCACCAGATAAGGGGCTATAGCTCAGCTGGGAGAGCGCGACGTTCGCAATGTCGAGGTCAGGAGTTCGATCCTCCTTAGCTCCACAACAACCCATTTGTCACACGAATTGAATCCCATCTTGAAAAATTCTGCACCGGCTAAATTTATTTTGTATATTTTTTCAGCTTTCAGAGGGAGAGGAACAACACATGGCAGAGATTACCATCACCCGCGGTTTTGATATTCCCATGACAGGTCAGGCACGAAAAGAGCTGGATATCCTGCCGGATACCCCCTTTGTTGCCGTCCTGCCCGATTCCTTTCATAATATCAAGCCCAAACTTCTTGTGCAGGAAGGCGATACGGTTTTGGCCGGCACTCCGCTCTTTTTTGATAAACAAGAAGAACGCTTCCACTTTTGCAGTCCCGCCAGCGGAACTGTCAAAACCATTCACTATGGCGAACGGCGGAAGATCGAACACATCGTGATTGAAACGGACGGAGAAAAAAAACACGTCTCCTTTCCGGCACGATCATTGAAAGACCTTGAAAAGGCCAACCCGGAAGATCTTCAGAAAGATTTGCTGAAAGCCGGTTTATGGCCTCTTTTAAGAGAACGGCCTTTCAATCGCATCGCCCGGCCGGACAAGAAGCCGAAGAGTATTTTTATATCCCTGATGGATACAGCCCCCCTGGCGGCTGATCCGCTCTTTCTCATTCAGGGAAAAGAAGATTTGTTTGTCCAGGGGATTTCATGTTTGAAAAAATTTACGGATGGACCAGTCCATGTGTGCGGAAACGGTACCACAGACCTGGAAAAATCCCTGGAAGGGGTCCAAAAGCATGTATTTACCGGCCCTCACCCTGCCGGAAACCCGGGCGTTCATATCCATCATATTGACCCCATCAACCGGGGGGAGTCGGTCTGGGTGGTCCGGCCCCAGGATCTGGTCTTGATCATGTCCTTTTTGACGACCGGTGTTTATCCCCAACGTATCCGGGCAGCAGTGGCCGGTGAATCCGCTCCCGATCCCCGCTACGTGGAAATCCCCTGGGGTGCCCCCCTGTCCCAGGTCATGGGAAAAATCCCCAAAGATGCCGATATCCGCTTGATTGCAGGAAATGTCCTCACTGGTGAAAAAAAGGAGAAAGACGGATATTTCGGGTTTTACGACACCCTTCTCACCCTCATCCCGGAAAACCGTGAACGCCGGTTTCTCGGATGGATTGCACCGGGGTTAAAAGCATTCAGTTATTCCAAAACCTTTTTGAGCGCCCTGTTTCCCAAAAAGAGCTACTCCTTTGATACGAACAGGCACGGGGGACACCGGGCTTTTGTACAGACCGGCCTCTTTGAAAAGGTGGTTCCCATGGATATCTATCCCGATTACCTGATCCGGAGTATTTTAGCAGAAGACATTCCCGAAATGGAAGCCCTGGGACTTTATGAAGTAGTTGAGGAAGATCTGGCCCTCTGTGCTTATGTGGATCCATCGAAAAATGATATCAATACAATTGTACGTCAGGGACTCGATCTCCTGGAACGGGAGGGTTGATTGTGAAAATCTTGCGAAAACTTTTCGATACACTCCGGCCTCACTTTGAAGAAGGTGGCCGTTTTCACGGACTCTGGTTCCTCTTTGAAGGCATTGAATCCTTTGCCTTTACCACTGA
>LGGY01000056.1 GCA_001509335.1 Fidelibacterota bacterium 46_43 | reverse complement strand
TTTTAATTTCAGGTAAATGTGCTCCGGTAAACGCTGTTGCATCACCTCGTCATTGAAAACATGGGTTGCAAAGATGTCCGTTACCGGCTGGGATGATATAGGTTTGTTGTTCACGTGATTCCTTTATTAAGGTTAAGGTTGAGTCAAAAGTCGAAAATCGAAAGTCGAAAAACAGTAGTGAGGGACGAGGTACGAGGTGAGGGATGAAACCTTCCAATCATCCAATCTCCCTCGCGACTCTGCGCACTCTGCGGGAGGTTGTCTCCACTTTCTCATTTCTCCAATTCTGTCTCGTCGGGTTCGATGAAGGTACTATCTTTGAATGTGCTGAGAACTACATGGGTCTCGGTCCCTTTGACACCCGGCCAGCGCTGGATTTTGCTCAGGAGTTTTTCGAGGGAGGCGGTGTTTTTGGTGCGGACTTTCAAAAGATGTGAACCGCCACCGGTGATGGAATGACACTCCTGAATCGCCGATTCCTGTTGGGCATAGTCAATCAAATCCTGGTAATGAATCGCAACACTTTCAATCATGATAAACGCCGTGATATCCTTGTTCAAAAGCTTTTCATCTACATGGGCATGATAGCCCCGGATAATTCCCCGCTCTTTGAGTTTTATAATCCTGTCCCGAATTGCCGGGACCGTCAAATCGGTCTTTTCGGCCAGCTCGTGATAGGTGATACGTCCATTTTCCTGGAGAGCCCGCAAAAGTGTTTTGTCTTTCTGATCCATCTTCCCTCCTGATTTTACAAAAAATTATATTTAATTAAGCAAAATCCAAATAATTTTTAAATAATTTAGGAAATATTCTGAATTACCTTATTTATTAAAGTCCTGCATCAATGTGAGAAATCTTTAAAAGAGAGCAAAAACAGGTGAAAAGGTAAAAATTATCCATTGCAGTTTTTTCCGGAACTTGTGTATATTTGTTGGCTTTGTTGAATTAGTGGGTTGTCGTCCAATGGCAGGACATGCGGCTCTGGACCGTAGAATCGGGGTTCGAATCCCTGCAACCCAGCACGGACATGGCGCGTTCGTCTAGCGGTTAGGACGCTGGCCTCTCACGTCGGTAACACGGGTTCGAGTCCCGTACGCGCTACGCGATCAGATGCGCCCTTAGCTCAATTGGATAGAGCGTCTGGCTACGGACCAGAAGGTTGGGGGTTCGACTCCTCCAGGGCGTACACAGGACCGGTTTGAATAACCGGTTCTTTTTGTTTCCAGTGATATTTTCCGTAGCTTTGTAAGAAATTCAGATAATGGAGAAAATAATGATTCAGAAAGCTTTCTTCTTAGTCCTTTTCATTCCCTTGTTGTTATTGGGAGAAAATCTTCATGGAAACTTGCCCACATCACCCGGGGTTCCCGTATCCGGACAAACCAGCCGGATTGTGACAGAAGCTCCCGATATTGACATTATCCGGGATGCTGAAGGCCGCCGTTTGGCCCGTATAACCTTTAATACCCTTGTCCCCTCCCCCGCTGTCCGGGTCTATTACGGCATTATCATTCCCGATGACGTACTTCAGGCACCCCGCTACCGGTGGTCAGCAACAGAAAAAAGTGATACACTTTCCACCCGGCATACGGTATATCTGAATCTTGATAATCTCTTTTCAAAATACGCAGATCTTGATAGTATTTTCAGAAAGCAGGACGGTGGTGTTGTTGTCTACCGCCTGGAAATTCATAATCCCCAGGCTGCCAGCGCCCATTATTATGACAACCGGTTCCGTTTTAAAGGAAACAAGCGTATTGCATGTATCTTTGAAGGCCCATTTATTGATCTGGTGAAAACGCACAGTGCTGTTTTCAGCTGGGAAACAGACGATCCGGCTGTAAGTACCATTACTGTTGACGGAAAACGATACATGGCAGAAAGTACTCCGTCTATCCAACATCAGGTCCGGGTTACCGGATTACAAGGGACAGAGCATAATTATCATATTGAAATCACAGATGACACGATTTCATACCGGACACCCACCAGGATTTTCACCACACCGGATAACAACAATCATGTTCTGTTTGCTGTGATGAGTGATTCCCGGGCTGCATCCGGCGGTGGAGCCAGTGATTACAATGCAGTCAACATTGATGCCCTATCCACTTTGTTGAATCATGCCTATTTCAGAGGAAGCGAGTTTGTGCTTTTCGGCGGAGATCTTATCGGAGGTTTCTGTAGTGATCCGGAGGATTACCGGAGCCAGATGAAATCCTGGAAACAGATCACAGCCCAAACCGGATCCATGATCCCCATTTATGAAGGGATGGGAAATCACGATGTGACCATTGACATTTACCGAAATGAACAGGGACACTGGTATTATCTGGATAAAAAAGGAAAGGAAAATTCTCAGGCTCTATTTGCTGAAGCCTTTGTAAATCCGGATGATGCTTATCCGGCACCGGAACATCCTGAAGCACCGTCATACAGGGAAAACGTCTACTTTTTTGACCAGGAAAATGTCCGGATCATCTCGGTTAACACAAATTACTGGTATAGCTCCCGTCCGGAAGAAACAGGGGGCAATCTTATCGGTTACATCATGGATAAACAGCTGGCCTGGGTTGATAGTGTTGTAGCCGATGCAGATAAAAACAGTTCGATAGACCATATCTTTCTGTTCGCCCATAGCCCGGCTTTCCCAACTGGCGGACATGTAAGTTCTGGCATGTGGTGGTCCGGCGGAGATTCCCTGAAAAACCGCTATTCGGATGGCACTCCCCTTGACCGCTCCTATGTTGTGAAACGCCGGAATGAATTCTGGCATGCGATTGCTTCTTCATCCAAAACCCGTGCCATGTTTTTTGGAGATGAGCACAATTATTCACGCCTTTTGGTTGACAAGGATTTCCCCGCCAATCCAGATAGTTCTCCTGAAAATTTTAAACATCCCGTTTATCAAATGATTACAGGCGGTGCCGGTGCACCCTTTTATGCCAAAGATCCTGAAACACCCTGGCACAATGAGGTGGGTGCTTTCAGCGGACTCAAACATTATATCCTGATAGAAACACATAACCAAAGTGCCTGGATTTATGTATATGCAGAATCAGGACAACTGATTGAAAAACTTCAGATTGCAGAGAATGGCAAGACAATCGAAAAGGATACCATGCGACCTGCACCTGCACGAATCGGCCATTTCTAAGACAATTTTTTCTTACCAGCTATGTGTAAAAAAGGCCGGGGATATTCCCCGGTTTTCTTATTTAATCAAAAGTATTTTTCTGCTCTGGTTTACATCCTTGTGTGAAAACCGGACAATATAAACACCGCTGGAAAGCTGTGATCCGTCGAAAACATATTCATAACGTCCGCCATGTGTAAATGTCTCCACATATTCTGTCACTTCCCGGCCGGTTACATCATACATCCGCAAAACCACCTCTCCCCCCTCTTTGAGTCTGAAGGGAATCATAGCCATGGCATTGAAGGGATTGGGATATACGGGATCCAGGGAGGTTTCAGACGGCAACAGGATGTCTTTTGCCGATACATAATCTTTATCTAGGAGTATAATTTTAGCCGCGTCTGCCCTAAGGCAGTACTGGGATGTGGCATTCTTCTGGCTGACCGTGAAAGTGACCTGGGATTCAGCCGGCAGATAGACCTGGAAAATTTCAAACCAGTCGGTAAAATCTCTGTTTTGGTTCAGCTGGATACTGTCCATGGTTACACCATTCACTTTTACTATATAATCGGTTTTATCACAGGCATTTTCCGATTTCGGAATCATTTCCTGAACGGAATAGAGTCCGGAAACTGCCGGTTTAAAGAGATAATGAACGGATGAAGGGCCATCGGCCAGGGGGGCAAATCTGCTGGTTGGCCCATAAGCCTGGGTTACTGATGTCCGCCAGTTCCCCATTTCCACATACCCTTCTTTATCGTCGTTATCAACAATTAAATAATAATTATTCATCGTGATATCAACAGGAATAGACATGATCTGTCCGTCAGGATTCCAGTGAATTTTTACTGTGTCCAAAATATGTGTTTCGTTTTCATAGTACCAGGCAAGGTGTAAGGTATCCCTGGCATAAGGATCAAGGTTAGTGGGGTTCACTCCGATAAAAGTACCGGTAGATTGAGTTAACGTGATATTCCCAAGGGTAATTGGTGTTATACCGCCATTCTGAAGGGGGATATCAATAAACAGTGTATCAAAATAACTGGCCTCAGGCTCATGGATTTTTGATGTCTGTGTATAAAGATATCCCTCGGTATAACAGGCACTGAGATGAACGGCATCCAGGATTAAATCCTGATGTTTAAGTGAATAATTCCGTCCGGTAAACTCCACGCGGGGATAATCAACCGGATCCAGATTGATGGATCCTCCAAAAATCCATTGATGGGGTTTCACACCGTGATGGAAACG
>LGGY01000215.1 GCA_001509335.1 Fidelibacterota bacterium 46_43 | reverse complement strand
GTAGCCCCCGTAGGACTCGAACCTACGACAAACGGATTATGAGTCCGCTGCTCTAACCAACTGAGCTAGGGGGCCGGGGATGGGATTGTGGGTAGTACTAGACTCGAACTAGTGACCTCCTGCGTGTCGAGCAGGCGCTCTAACCAACTGAGCTAACCACCCCTATCAAAAAGCTGAAAAGTTTATGACCTTTCACTCTCATTTTCAACTGGTTTTTTCAATGCCGCGGGAAAAAGGATTAGGATGCTCCATAAAATTCCGGGATAAAATGGTTCAATCCCAAAGGGGTATCCTTCACCGGTGATAATGGATATCATGTACCATACGACAGGAATCAGAAAAGCTCCGGCCATGCTGATGACAATGCTGCGGACCGAAAACGTACGGTTTCCATACGCGAACAGAACCGGAAGGATCAAAGCGGGAATGATAAGGGTCCCGATGGTGTACCATAAATCGACGACAGAGGGAATGTACCATATGAGAATAAGAGACAGGATACCTGTAATCGCGTAGCCCCAGCGGACATAGTAACGCGGCGGTTTTCCATGGGGATACCATTGAGCCAGTAAATCATATCCCAGGGTTTGGCCTGAAATGAACAGGTAAGAATCCAGGGTGGACATGACCGTGGCGATTAATCCCGTATAAAAAATCCCTAATAGTCCCACAGGCAGGAATTTTTCCGCCAGCAGGGGGTATAAATACAAGGGATCCGCTTCAGGAAGCAGGGCCCGGCCGTATAAGGCTGTCATGAGAGTGAGAGCGTCAAAAACTGCCCAGAATCCAATACTCATTAACATCCCTTTTCTGGCTGTGCGGCTGTCCTTCGCTGCCAGACACCGCTGGTGAAACCCCGGATCCACCAGGGTCCACAAAGCAATGAAAAACCAGGATAATATGTAGGTCCACGACAATCCCCCGGTAAGGTGTATGTGGGTTTCCGGCAACTGAGGCAGAATGTCTGTGGTAAACGAAAATTTGTTAAGAAAGACCCCCATGAGAATCGCAAATCCGGCAAACATGAACATAAATTGAATGATATCCGTCTGAATCACTGTTTTAAACCCATATTTGTATAAGTAAAAGGCGGAAATGATGAAGATTGTAACAGCCCAAAGCAGTGAACTTCCGGGAAAAATAAGGGAAAAAAGCAGTCCGGCGATGAACAGATACGGCGCAGGCGTGACCAGCACCGAGACAAGAAAGGCAGTCAAATATCCCGGCGTTTTTCCGTATCGCTGTGTTATCAGATCCGGCAGGGATGTGTAAGTATGTTTTCGGAGACGGGGAATGATGAATAAAGCAAAAATCAGGGCAAATATATAATAGGGGAATCCAAAGATAAACCAATTGCTGATCCCGTATTGAAACGTGAATTCCCCAATACCCAGAATTCCTCCGTACCAGGTGGATACAAGCGTCATAACAAACAGGGGGACAGTCAGACGTCTGCCGGCCAGCAGGTAATCATCATCATTTGTACTTTTCCGGAGTCCGAGCCAGAAGAGCGTACCCAGATAAATAAAAAGAATCAGATAATCAAAGGGTGCTAATGATAAAATCATATCAGATATTATATTCATAAGGAATAACTACAACCATTGATCCCCGGGAAAAACGGAGTGAAACTTCCGGTTCAACAAAACGATTGCTGAGTCCCCGGCTTCCCGGCATCAGATTGACGGATTCCAACGGGTATTTCGTTCCTTTTAATCTCGCGTTTTCAATAGGGGAGAGAGGGATCAGGGAGATAATATCCCCTTTTTTCCCCCGGAACAAATACTCACCATCCCGAAGGATGCGGGCAAGCTGTAAACCTTCATATAAAAAAATATCCAAACGGGTTGAATAATGATAAAAAAGGGAGAAATTTACCAGTTCGTGATCCAGACGACCACCCCGGAATCCATGGATATGAACGGTTGAGTATCCTTCCTGAACAAGCCATTCCAATGCTTTTTCAAAATCGTTCCGTTCTTGATCCGGTGTGGAAATCAAAAGGCAGTTTTCCGGTTTGTGCTTAATCGAATCCATGTCCCCGATAACCGCGTCCGGCGTAATATCTTCTTTTTTCAGGATATCATAAGCGCCGTCCGTACATAAATGGTAATAATTTTTTTCTGCCAGCAGGTGAAGTACCCCAAGATCCTGAAGGACTCCATTCAGTGTGAGGATCGCCGTTTTAGATGACATCGCCCTGTTCCTTGATTTTCGTCATCAGCAGGTCCCGGTCTACGTCAATACGGAGTTTATCCTTGTAATACCGGAATGATCCCTTGTATTCTTTGGAATTGAAATACTTTTTAATATCATCGCTGATCGGTAAAACCATGAGTGATGGTTTCCATTCAAGAGGTTTCCCTGTATCGGTATGATAGATACATTCGTAATAACCGGCCCAGGCAATGGTCCAAAGGCTGTAATGTTTCATCAGATATCCTTTAATTGCCTGATTGATTGCTTCCATTTCCGGATCAATAAAAAGAAATTCCTTGGAAAAAAGGACGGCGGTATGCAGGTAATTGGGAGTATTGGCCAGGCCGGAGGTCCGGATCCTTTCTGCCATGTGATATAAAATTTCCATCACATGATCCCCGATACGCAGACCCGGGTAAACTTGTCCAGGCAGACGGGGGCGGCGAAACGAAAATTGTTTTTCCGGATTCTGTAATAAAAGCCATTCAACATATAAGAATTCGGCATCTTTGAGACCGGAAGTGTTGAATGGTGTTTCTTCCAGCTCCAGGCCCCTTTTACGGAGGACAATCTCAACCACCTTTTTGGAATCCTCATATTTCCCGCTGTAAATACAAAATTTGTGCTCATAAGAATCCGTCAGATCCAGGACGTATTTCAAATCCTTCAGTCCCAGGGTAGAAAGATATTCAAAGACATGAAATTTTTTTAAATATAAATCAATAGTCTTGGGATGGTAATACCCTAAAAACAAATTTGTCTGATGCCGGATGCCGCCCGATTCCGACAGAATATCCTCTTCACTCAGGTTGAAATCCTGGGTATTCTGAAATTCAAGAGATGTCATCTCCTTGAAGATGCGATCATATTTTTTTCTTAATCGGCCTGCCATGTGAAAATATAAAAATTTTTAAAATTAATAACATCCCAAAATTGATAAAAAGTTCCTTGATAATGAGTAAAGGAAACAAGAAATTCCGCGGAAAATAATAAATATGCGAGAGGTATGCCATGCAGTTTGTTGATTATGCAATTGTGGTTGTCTTTATGCTTTGTGTGTTCACAGCCGGCACCTGGCTGGGTAAAAATGTAAAAGATGTCCAGGGTTATTATAATGCCGGTAAGAATCTTCCCTGGTGGGCTGTGATGATTTCCATCGTGGCCGCTGAAACATCGGTCCTTACCTTTTTGTCCATTCCCGGCCTGGCGTTTATTTCTGATCTCTCTTTCCTTCAGGTCTGTCTGGGCTACATTCTCGGACGTTTTTTGGTCTCCTTTGTACTGCTGCCCATGTATGTCCGGGGAAATATCATCTCTGTTTATGAATCCATCCAAGAAAAAGGTGGCATTACCATGCAGAGAATCATGAGTATAACCTTCATGTTTACCCGGCTACTGGCAGATGGTGTCCGCCTGTTTGCCGTGGCCATCCCTTTGTCTATGATATCCGGACTCAACTATAGTACATCTATCTGGATCATGGGAATTGTTACCGTTGTGTATACCTGGTTTGGAGGAATTCGGTCTGTCGTGTGGATGGATGTGGTTCAGTGGATTATATATATTATTGCGGCCTTCTTTACCCTTGGCATTGCATATAATCTTCTGCCTGAACCGGGAGCCATCTTTTCCACCATGGCCGAAGCAGGGAAATTTAAAATGTTTACATTCAGTCTGGATATGAGCAATTACAGCATTTTATCCGGCCTGTTGGGCGGAGCGATTCTGTCCATGGCAAGTCATGGGACGGATCAGTTGATTGTCCAGCGGGTTTTAAGCTGTAAAAATCTGGCGGATTCCAAAAAAGCCATGATCGGAAGCGGATTTGTGGTTTTCTTTCAGTTTGCTCTCTTTTTGTTTATCGGACTCCTTATTTATGCCGTATGGAACGGAGCCACGCTGGCAGAAGCAGGCTTAACCAAATCTGATGAGGTCTTTACCCTTTTTATTATTAATCAATTACCCCCGGTGATTAAAGGAATTACCGTGGCTGGTATTTTTGCCGCGGCCATGTCTACCCTCAGCGGTTCCCTGAGTGCCCTGTCCAGTTCTACAACTATGGATATCCTCAAACCTCTCTTCAAACTGAATGTAAGTGAGGACAAACTTTTCAGGATCAGCCGTTTTGTAACCCTGATCTGGGGAGTTATCATGGTTGGCGGAGCGTCCCTGTTTAAAAATATGAATAACCCCCTGGTGGAAGTGGGGCTATCAATTTCTTCCTTTACCTATGGTGC
>LGGY01000136.1 GCA_001509335.1 Fidelibacterota bacterium 46_43 | reverse complement strand
TCAGGCAGGATCAACACATTTCTTTTATAAACGAACCAGGGCTCCGGAATCAGGAATGCTTTATTGATAAAATCTGTCAATATCTCCGGATTTGCCTTTTTACCGGCAATAACCACTTCATGATACCTGTTATTTATCCCTGAGGGTATCAGGGTAAAAAGAAAACAACCATTCATATTGACGGGCTGGTCTTCAATGATGATTGTATCGCCTTTAAAAACAAAATGTGTCAAAGCAGCTGCCAGGGAGTCGTCTATATGAAGAAACCATGTCCCCGGTTTTTTGGGAGATATATGAGACACTGTCTTTGTAGGAAGCTCTCCCCGTTCAATCATGGTGTGGATTATATCCTTTTGCACAGGAAAGTTTTCCGAGCAATACACCTGCCAGGAATCCGACTCACGAATAAATTCAGAACGAAGGTTCCGTGTCCAATCCCTGATCGTGATTTGCCTGGATGCTTCCACTGTATCTGTCGTGCATGAAGTAAAAAGGATTAGGATAAGGATAAGATTGAATAGTATAAATTTCTTTGATTTCATCATCTTTACATTTCGTTGTTTCGGTTGTTTAGGATTTTTTTCATTTTTTTATGTAGGATACCCGCATCCATGAAAACACAGCCATAGGGTATATAACCCGCTTTTTCGTAAAACGGGAGTGCCTGCAACTGGGCATCCAGTTCCACGGTACTTATGCCTTTTTCCATGGCCTTTTTTTCCAGGACTTCCATCATAAGAAGGCCGATACCCCGCCCCCGATAAGGTTTTAAAACTGCAATTCTGCCAATATGTCCATCGGAAATCAGTCTTCCGGTGGCCACGGGTTCATACACACCGTTCCGGGTTTTCAAATGAACAAGAACATGGAGAGAAACAGGATCAAAACGATCTATTTCTTCATCTGCAGGGACCTTTTGTTCTTCGACAAAGACTTCATACCGGATTTTTTGGATGACGTGACAGGCTGCAGGTTCCTGCCATCGGTGTAGCGTAATTTTTGTTTCATCCATTCAATTTCAGGGACTTAGTGTTGACATATTCATTTGAAGCAGGTATAATCACACAAAAAAATAATACCCAACTTGAGCAAGTATACAAAAAAAAGTAGAAATCACACACTACAACATCGCCTGATTCCTATCATCTCGGCCTGTTTTATCTTTCTTGTGGGGATGGGAATTGTATTGGACAGCCTTTTCCTTTCAAGTTTACATACCATCCGGAAACGAAAAAAGCTCATTGTCCTTACAACCAATACTTCTTCCACTTATTATTACGGGACAGACGGGCCAAAAGGCATGGAATATGAGCTGGCAACATTGTTTGCCCAGTCCCTGGGTGTTGAAGTGGAGTTCCGCATTAAGCACAACATTAATGAAGTTTTAAAAGCCATTCAGAACGGAGAAGGTGACATTGCAGCAGCCGGCATAACCCGCACTCCGGAAAGGCAGAACGAATACCTGTTTGGCCCGACTTATTATGAAGTGACTCAGTATGTGGTGGGGAAACGATTTGGGCAACTGCCGCGATCTATGGAAGATTTACTTCAGTTTAAACCGGTCATTGTGTCGGGAACGAGCTTCGAAGAAAATTTAAAACGTCTGAAAAAAGAGTATCCCGCATTGGAGTGGGATACCACCACCGTTTTATCCACCGAACAGATTCTTGAAAAAGTCTGGCTTGGTGAAATTGATGTCACGATTTGTGATGATAAAATCATTTCACTGTACCGCCGCTATTTTCCGGAACTTATCCCGTTGTTTCCAGTCAGTGACACGGAAGAGATTGCCTGGATCCTGAGAAGAAACGGATACGACTTAAAGCGATATGCGGAAAAATGGTTTGAAAAAATAAAAAAGAGCGGATATCTGGATGAACTTGTGGCAAAATATTTCGGATACTATGAGTTTTTCGATTATTTTGATATCCGGACTTTTCACTGGCGTATCGAAACCCGGCTTCCTCTTTACCGGAAATGGTTTGAAGAAGCAGGAGAAAAATACAACATTCCATGGACCCTTCTGGCAGCTCAATCCTATCAGGAATCTCACTGGAATTCGCGGGCAATCAGTCCCACCGGTGTCCGTGGACTTATGATGCTCACCCAAACGACAGCCCAGGCAGTAGGTGTGACCAACCGTCTGGATGCGAAACAGAGCATTTTCGGCGGTGCCCGTTATTTGGCAGGATTGATTGACCGGATCCCCTTGTCTGTCCAACCCAATGACCGCTATCTCTTTGCCCTGGCAGCATACAATGTGGGATTCGGTCATCTGACTGATGCCCGCAAACTGGCCGCGGAACTGGGGAAAAATCCAGATTCCTGGCACGACCTTAAATCGGTCCTGCCTCTTTTGAGTCAGCCGAAATATTACTCAAAACTGACCTTTGGGTATGCCAGGGGAATGGAACCTGTCCGTTATGTAGATAGGATTGTAAATTACCGGGATATCCTGGAGCAGACCCTGTTCCTGCCGCAAGAACTGAATCCGGATACGACAAATACAAATACCCTTCAAGTACAATGAGGATCTGACACTTTATGAAAAAATTTTATCTGATGGTGCTTTTTTTATCCCTGACATCCTGTGCAACCCTATCAATCTTTCCGCCTGAAAAAGTTCCGATTTATCCGGATAAAGGATCGGTATATCGATTATACAACCGAATCCAGAAATATTTCGATGATATTCGAAGAGACCCTCTTCACCGCTTGGTACCTTCTGATGCACGGTTGGATTCGCTGGCATATCTTGAGGATGAAAATACGATTGAACTATATATGAACCGTGCTTTTGCCTTCAAGCCATACCGTGAAGATGAGGTAAACAGGTTGCGGGCTCAGATTCTCAGATCTGCCGGGTGGCGATACAGGGATGCACATGTATTAATTTACAGCAACGGGTATGAATTGTATGAACTGATCCCCAATTATTTTCGTAAGGATACAACACATTACGACACAGCCCGTATGGTAAAACCGAAATCCTTTCCCCCTGTTCCCTTGATTCGCTATCCCGATCATCCTGTCCGCCCATACAATGGTTTATACGGCTCCCACATTGCTTTGTGGCATAGTCATGGCTGGTATTACGAAAATCGACTGGATCGCTGGGAATGGCAAAGAGCCCGTGTGTTTCAAATAGTGGAAGATATCTATCCCATGGCCTATACTCTGCCCTTTCTGGCACCCATGCTGGAAAACGCAGGTAGCACCGTTCTTTTCCCCCGGGAAAGAGATATTCAGACACATGAAGTCATCGTCGATCAGGATTCATCTACCGGTGCTTCATTTGTAAAATACAATCAATCGGTACAGCATGGAGGATCCTCCGGTTTTGCTATTGGTAATCCTCCCTATGAAAGCGGTGAAAACCCTTTTCATGCCGGAGGATGGATCTATATGCTATCTGATACAGTAGCTTCTGATTCCATCGTTTACATACCCGATATTCCCGAAACTGGTGATTACGCTCTTTACCTTTCCTGGGCAGATACGTCCGAAGCTATTGTTGATGCCGGATACCTTGTACACCATGCCGGAGGACGCACCCGGATACTGGCAAATCAAACCATGGGATACCATACATGGGTTTACGCCGGGACATATCATTTTCGTGAGGGATTAAACCCCGAATCGGGCTCCATCGTGCTCACAAATCAATCCCGGGTTTCCGGAAAAGTAATCACGTCAGATGCCATACGTCTGGGAGGCGGCATGGGAAATGTCTCACGGAACGGTCGGATCAGTCACCGGCCCCGGTTTGTTGAAGGAGCCCGTTATTACCTACAGTATGCCGGATTTCCGGATACACTGGTGTATAATTTGAATGAGGATACCCTGGATTATAATGATGACTATCAATGCCGTGGTGCCTGGGTGAACTATTTAGGGGGAACCTATGTTGATTCAGCCCGACAAAATGTGAAAGGACTCAATATCCCTGTAGATCTGTCCCTTGCCTTTCACACCGATGCCGGATCAGCACGGACTGACACAGTCATCGGAACACTGATGATTTACAGTTCACAAGGACTGAAAGATACTCTTTGGTTTCCCGATGGGGTAAATCGTATTGCCAACCGGGACTTTGCCGACATACTGCAAACACAGATTGTGGATGATGTACGTCGCTTGTACGACCCGGTATGGAGCCGGCGTGGGTTGTGGGACCGGAAATACAACGAAGCATGGAAGCCCAATGTTCCGGCCGGTCTTTTGGAACTCTTATCCCATCACAACTTTCTGGATATGAAATTCGGCCTGGATCCTCAGTTCCGCTTCGACGTGTCCCGGTCCATTTACAAGGCAATCCTTAAATTTTTAGCCACCTCTCAAAACCGACCCTACTCAGTTCAGCCCCTTCCTGTGGAGGATTTTTCCGTTCTGCTTGAGGTTCAGGATCTGAAACTAAGCTGGCGTGGTGTCTCTGATCCCTTGGAACCCTCGGCAAATCCTGACTATTACCTGGTTTATATGCGGAAAAACAACGGGACTTTTGGAGCTCCCCTTGTATGTAATGAACCCTTTATGACCATCCATGAAATCGAAAAAAATACTGTTTACAGTTTCAGGATAACAGCCGTCAATGCCGGCGGAGAAAGTTTCCCATCCGTAGTATTATCTGCAGGGATTTCTGAAGGCAAAGATACAGCCCTTGTGATATATAACTTCGACCGGGTGAGTGCTCCGGCAACTCTGGAAAAGGACCCGATTGCAGGCTTCGCCGATTTCCTGGATCAGGGTGTTCCCTGGAATCAGGATGTGAGTTATGTAGGGTCGCAATATGAATTCAACAGAAATGTCAAATGGCTGGATGATGATAATCCGGGACACGGAGCCAGTTTTGCTAATTACGAAACAGACATTATTGCAGGTAATACGTTCGACTATACAGCTGTTCATGGTCAGGCACTGATGGAACAGGGGTATTCTTTCGCATCCTGTCAAACCGGTGTTTTAAAGGATACATCCTTTTCTCTCTCCCCTTATTCACTTCTGGATGTCATTCACGGCGAACAAAAAACCACACCCGGAGTCAAACCATTCCAAAAACCGAAGTATCGTGTATGGACTCCTCCACTGAAACGCGTATTAACAGACTATGTCATGTTGAAAGATGGGATCATTCTTGTCAGCGGTGCTTATATCGGGACTGATGCCCTGGCATATCCGGAGGACCAAAAATTCTGCCGGGACATCCTCAAATTTACATGGCGCACAAACTATGCATCACGAAGCGGAGAAATTCGTGCAGTAAATGGTTTTCCGGAGACCCCCTCCCTCTTTTCCTATGTCACTGGGTTGAATGACACCCTGTATGCCGTAGAATCTCCGGACGGGATTGAGCCGGTCAAAGATCCCGCTGCCTGTACGCTGTTCCGTTATACAGACAACAATATCAGTGCCGGCACTCTGTATCAGGGTGATTATTCCGTCCTTGCCTTGGGAATTCCCTTTGAATCCATTCCCACCACCCACGAACGGAATGCGTTCTTGCGTTTTGTTTTTAAAACATTATCACATATAAAGGAAAATCACGATGAATAATCAAACCCGATTAAATTATATATGTCCCAAATGCGGTCATACAGATTATGAAGTAGACCAAATTCGGACAACCGGCGGAGGATTCAGCAAACTCTTTGATATCCAGAATAAGAAATTTGTCGCGGTAAGTTGTACACAGTGCCGTTACACTGAGTTTTACAAATCGGAAACAACAGCCCTGGGCAATATCTTTGATTTTTTCACCCGGGGTTAGCACTCTCTGTTTTTGTCAATAACATCCGTCAATAGATTTTCATCCGCCTTATAGGGCATGGTTATATGACCGTCCGTATGGTTTTTATTCCACAATCCGGCTGTTTCGATGGCCGGTTTGTTGCCGGCCCAGCTCCGCCGGGCTACTCCGCCCATGACATCCCAGGAAAGTCCTGATGTGACTACCCGGTCCGCTTTGTCACTTCCGTCCAGTAAAATACCGTTACCACCGTTACTGGCACGGCCAATGCCTACACCTCCGCCATTGGATAAAACCACCAGGGTCATACCACGGGCAATATTTCCTCCAAAGCACTGAACAGACATATCGGCAGTGATACGGCTGCCGTCGTAAATATTGGCGGTTTCCCGAAACGGTGAATCGGTGCCTGAAACATCATGATGATCCCGGCCCAGTAAAACGGGGCCGATTTCTCCCTTGCGAACCAAATCATTGAATTTAAGGGCTATCTGAATCCGACCCTCTTCGTCTGCGTATAAAATCCGGGCTTTTGTTCCCACAACAAGCTTGTTTTGTTCTGCTGTTTCAATCCAATGATAGTTATCCCGGTGAAGGGAACTCTTTGAAGGATCTATACAGGATAATGCCGCCTGATCCGTTTTCTGTAAATCTTTATCTTCACGGCTCAGGCAAACCCAGCGAAAAGGACCGAATCCTCGGTCAAAACAGATGGGGCCCATGATATCTTCCACGTATGAAGGCCAAATAAAGCCCTCTGAGACATCTTTGCCGTTTTTGGCAACTCTTATCTCGCCTGCTTCAAAAATGCTCGCCATGAAGCTGTTTCCGTAATCCCAAAAATGAGCCCCTTGTTGAACAAGTTTTTGTATACACTCAAAATGGCGTTTTAAAGAGGTATTCACTTTTTCCCGAAACCGGGAAGGATTGGATTTTAAAAGGTCTCTGCCGGCTTCGTAGCCAAGACCGGCCGGGGTATAACCTCCCTCATAAACGGCATGACAGGATGTTTGATCTGACAGCAGTTCAACAGGTACATTCTTTTGGGCACAATATTCCAACAAATCCACCACATTGCCATAATAGGCAATAGAGACAGACTCTTTCCTTCTTTTATATGTCAATGCCATTTCAATGACTTTACTCAGGTCATCGCTGACTTCAGAGACCCATCCCTGTTCATGACGGGTTTTGATTCTTGATTGATCTACTTCAGCGATAATGCCCACACCTCCGGCAATTTCAACGGCTTTTGCCTGGGCACCGCTCATGCCACCCAACCCGGAAGAAATGAAAAGAACACCCGAAAGATCTTTATCCTCAGGAATGCCCAGATATTTTCTGCCTGCATTCAGCAGCGTGATGTAAGTTCCGTGGACAATACCCTGCGGGCCAATATACATCCAGCCGCCGGCAGTCATTTGTCCGTAATTGCTCACTCCCAGGGCGGCACATGTGTGAAAATTCTCCGGATTATCCCAGGCACCGACCAAAAGACCGTTTGTGGATATTACCCGTGGGGCGTTTTCGTGGGACGGAAAGAGTCCGACAGGGTGTCCGCTACTGACAACCAGCGTCTGATCTTCCCTCATGATTTCCAGGTATTGTTTGACCAGGCGGTACTGCATCCAGTTTTGGAAAATTTGTCCTGTCTCCCCGTAAGTTACCAGTTCATAGGGATAAAGCGCCACATCGGGATCCAGATTATTATCGATATTCACCTGCAAAGCCCTGGCAGGTAGAATGCCTGTATATGCCTCCACCGGTTTACCCCAAAGCCGTTCTGCCGGTTTATACCTGTACCCGTAAATCCGCCCCCGTGTTTTTAACTCCCGTAAAAACTCCGGAGCCAGTTTTTCATGGAGTTCCGGAGGTATATACCGCAAAGCATTCTTCAGAGCCTGGCGTGTTTCCTTTTCATTCAGTCTGAAACCCCGGTCCGGTGCCCGGCGGATTCCCGGCTCAAAAACCGGATCAGGGGGTAATTCCTTTGAAAGGCCAATAGTTATCAAGGATCCTTGATTTTCATGATTCATGACAGATACCTCTGTAATTATGAGTTTTTCAGTTATTTAATTTATTGAAAAACAGCCTGAATGTCATGCTTGAGATTCAAAGCCTGGCGATATCCGGGTAAAATATCCAGAGCCTTATCCAGAGCGTTGAGTGCTTTTCCGTATTCCTGCCGGTTAGCATAGGCCCATCCCTCAAAATAGTATAAAATACCTTTGATTTCTGGATCACTATGCGATATCGGATCCCTGTAAGACTCCATAAGCGAAAGAATTGTGCCGGTGTGTGCCCGGGCGGCTTCTGCCTGGATCCGATATAACAAAGCCCTGGCATTAAAAAAAATCTCCATAGCCGTCCGGCTCCACGCTTCGGCATCATCCCAATTCTCCAACCGGATGGCAAGACGGGCTGATTCCACAAGAGGTGCTTCATTAAAAGGCATCAAATGCCATAAAGCCTGATACTCACGGATGGCGGCATTCAGTTTTCCCTCTTTTTCAAGGAGCCGGGCAGCGTAAACATGGCCTTCTTCCCAGCTCAGAGAATTCTCCCATACCTTCATCACAATCCGGTCATAGTCATTTTCAGGAATAAACCGGGGACGGGTAACATGAAAATCATTCGTATATGGCCATGTTCTTAACAAAATATCCAGGCGAATTTCACCAAGCAGGGAATCCAGCCGTGTAAAGTGGTCCATTTGATCCAGAAGTTGAACCGGCCTTTTAAGTAAATATTCCGCCAAAGATTCCCCCACCTTTTGTAATCCTTCGATGGAAAAATGCAGATGATCACAGAAATAGCGGGGGTAATTCTGAGGTTGATACAATGCCAGAACCTCATCGGTATCAAACAACGGTACAGACCATTTGTCTGCAATCCGGAGAAGAACACTGTCCAGAGGTCCAGTCATTCTGAAAGGGTAAGCATCCAGATCCCGGGCCAGTTTAAAATGCATCAGTGCTGTATCCTCCTGTTGAAATGAGAGCATACACTGACCCAGCAGATAGTGCAAATGGGCATTATGAGGAGCTGTTTCAAGCTGTTTTTTTAATTCATGGGAAGCAGAGAAATATTCCCCTTTTCGAATCATGAATGTAACAGAATCAATCACTTTTTGTATTGATTGCTGATCTGCTGAGCCTGATGATTCAAAAGGTGGAAATTCTGTCACATTACTGACAGGTCTCATAAGCAAAAGGTTGATTTGGTGCCTTTTTGCATGTCGGCACAACGTATTCAGATTTTTACGGTATTGACGGGCCACTGCCGAGCGAATGCGGCTATCCGGTTCCACAAGCCTTTCCCCGGCCAAACGGTGCATGAGATTTGAGGTGTCTTGTTCCTTTTGCATGAATATAAGTTTTTCAACAACTGCCTCCATCCATTGATAAAGCCGCAAATCCCGGAGAAAGAGTACAAACCTTTTCAGTAAAACGGATCTCCCCCCTCCTCCGGCACCCATACTGCCATAAAACTCATTATGTCCGGTATATACAATGACCAAATCGGGGTCATGACGGGAAATCTGGCGAAAAACATCCAAAACGGCGTAACTATTCACAGCCGGCATGGAAAAATTCACCATCTCAATGTGAGATGAAGGTTTATAGTGGGATAAATGCTCTTTCAGGATGTTGGAAAAGGAAAAATTGTATTCCCACGGATAGCCTGCACTAGTAGATCCTCCAAGGACAAAAACGCGGTAGGTATTCGCCGGTTTCTCTTTAAGAAACATATCCGTAGATATATTCGGTTTAACCTTTTTAAAAAAATATTTTTGACCTGCATCGGGGTTTATTGCCAAATAGGTATGTCCGTTAAATTCTTTTTCTACACAGATCCGGTAAGAACGCCCATATCCTACCAAACGCAAACTCACTTCAATCAGGCAAAAAAGTCCGATAATCAGAATCCAGAAAATAAGATGAAACAGAAGCTTTTTTTCCCGTTCCGTGTTATGAAGCATATTTTAAGGTATCCGGGTTAATATTCAAACCAAAGGTCTGTTCTGATTCTTTTTTTACAATTTCCGCTTCATCCATTCTACCTGTGATCACCAGGGCTTTGAACAGATGTTGATAAAGCCCGGATATCATCTCAGGATGAAAGCCGGATGGATTTTTCAAAACAGTTCTCCGTGCTTTATTCAGGGCATAAATGGCAAAATCATATTCATGCCGGTTTATGTGGATGGATCCTTCAAGAAACCAGAGATGGGGATCATCCATGGTTTCATCCACTTTTTTTAATACCTGCAGGGCTTTATCAGACTGGTTTTGATCCAGGAGGATATGAGCCAGTTGGATCACCGGATTGGCTTCATAGGGCAGAACGGCTCTGATGCTGTTCACATATCGGATAGCCAGGTCACTCTCGTCCCGGTTGATATGGTAATCGGCCAGGGATTGATTGGCCTTCCCCCAGCTGATATTTCCATTCAGATATTCCCAGGCATAGTGTTCTGTCGTGTTTGAAGGGCTAAATGTAAATGGCTGATTATCAGATACAAAGGGCCATCTGGACATAAGTTTTTTGATAGTCAGTTCACCGGCTTTTAATTCAAAGGGAGTTATAGGATACGTTGTTTTGAAATCAGACAAAAGTTCATCGTAAGAAATTTTGTGTTGATAAAATCCTGAATTTGCCAGGCTCATGAAAAAGGTTTCCGCCATAAGCATATATCCAATTTCATTTGGATGAACGTGCTCATGAAAAAGGTTATTTCCCGGGGCATGAGGAGCAGAAGCATTATGAAAAACCTCATCCACCGGAACACAAACCCAATCATTTTCACGGGCAAACTGACGGATTGCCACATTCCAGTCTGATCCTGCCCGGAAGCGAAGAACATCCAGGTCTCTGGCTAAAGCGTAATAATAGGTAGCGCTGTCGGGCCTGCCCTGCCATTCATGGTATTTTCCCCGGCAATAGGCAAACAGTGCCGACTGGGGTTCCCAGAGTTCCATATCTTTCAACCACATTTCCACGCCGGTTGTGTCTTCCCGCTCCAATAAAAAAGTAAATTCCTTAAAAAGTGTCTGCTGATTCAGAGCTTCATCCTGAAAATCGGATGCAAAAGGAATTTGAGACCGTTCATTACTTGTGAGAGTTCCAATATATACGGGAATACCCATTTTTTCCGTAATTTTGCGAATCCGATGCAGGTTTTTAATATAATTCAGACGAGTTTTCAAATAAAGTGATGAGCCATAGGGAATCTCGCGTTCTCTTACAACTCTGGCCATCAGGGGATCTCCGGTGATTTCATTCGGCAGGGCGCGGTTTACCCATTTCAGCAAGACCTGAAAAAGATAGGTCTGTTGGAGTTTCATCAACAGATGAGTTAAAAAATATGAAGTAAATCCCCGTTCAGATGATGCACTGCCAAAAGCTCCGTAAAATTCATTATGGCCCATATACAGAATCAGGGCATCCGGTTCAAGAACCGGTGTATGTTTCAGGATATCTGAAACAGAATAGCTGTTGATGGCTGAAGTGGCCAGATTGATCACATTCCACACATGTTCCGGATCTCCCCGGTTCAACAATCCTTCCAGCATATCCGGGAAGGTGATGTTATACGAATAGGGAAAACCAAAGGCTGTACTGCCTCCTAATACCAGTATCCGCTTTTCAGCCGGACCCTTAAATCGCGGGATAATCTCATCCCTGAATTCAGGTGCCGTCTCATGGACTCTGAAATACTTTTCGGGAAAATTCCGGTTTATCCGGTAATATGGTTTATTGTGAATTTCCAGTTCTTCTACAAGGGTATACTCTTTCCCCAGATAAAAAAGGTGAAGCACCCATTCTGTCAGGAAAAAGAGGGAAACACCTGCCAGAATCAGCAGGGTTGAAAAGAACCATTTTTTCCATTTTTTCACGGACATTCAACCCTCAAAACAAGGCATAAATAAAGGGAGCCAGGGCACTCCCCTGAGAAAATATAATGACCACTCCCAACAACAGCAGAATCATCACAATAGGTAAAATGAGATACCGTTTATTCTCCCGGGCATATTGAAAAAATTCTTTGATAATCATCCATTTACTCATGGCTTTATCCTCAATACTGTTTCGTCATATCATTGTGGTCATCATGCACAAACCGCCAATATGACCGGCTTTCTTTTTTTATCCTGTCATCAAGGGGACTTTTTCCAAGAATCCTTCGAAAAAATCCCAGAGGAAAAATAAGAAGAAAAAAGACAAGACTTAAGAGGAGAAAAGTTAAAATCGTCCCCAAGACACCGGTGATCACCATGACACACCAGAAAAGACTCCGGGTAACAATTGCCGGCAGAAGAAGCAAAAGAAGCAAAAGACCCGTTAAGATAAGGAGTGCCGGGTTGAGATTATTTCCGTTGAAAATTGAAATGGCCTGAAAAACAATGAGAATCCCCAAAAGTATCAGCACAAACTGACGGGAGGTTTTTGCTTGGATGGTGTGAAAGGAAATGATCATTTAATCTTTTCCATAAGAAATTATCCAGTCTTTGGGATTCAGGTGAGATTGTTCGTCTTTTAATATAATACAATGTTCCATGACAAGGACATCCATTTCGGTATTCATAAAGCAGTTAAAGGCATCCCTGGGACTGTTGACAATGGGTTCACCTCGTACATTGAAGGATGTATTGACCAGGAGAGGGCAGCCGGTGAGGCGATAGAATGCTGTGATCAGGTTGTGAAAGCGTGGATTCGTTTCTCTGTGAACAGTTTGAAGACGGGCGGAATAATCCACATGGGTAACTGCCGGAATAATGGAACGTTTGATTTGCAACTTCTCCAGCCCTTCCTTTTCTTCACGGATTTCCAGACGATAATCTTTAAGTACATCGGCCGTCAGGAGCATATAGGGGCTATTTGTATTGAGATCGAAATACGCCCGGGAAAATTCTTCCAAAACTGAGGGTGCAAAAGGTCTGAAGGATTCCCGGAATTTAATTTTCAGGTTCAGTTGTCTTTGCATTTCCGGGGATCTGGGATCGGCCAGGATACTCCGGTTTCCCAGTGCCCGTGGACCGAATTCCATGCGACCCTGAAACCAGCCTACCACCTTTTGTTGATTCAGATACTCTGCTGTTTTATCCGTCAGGGATTCCGGATTATAGGTCCTGTATTTTATATTGTAGGATTTCAGGAAGGATTCTATTGTTTTATAACTGTAAACCGGCCCCAACAGACTGCCTTGTTGTGAATCCGGTTTTACAGCAGTCCGTGGGTGATCATAATACTCGTAATAAGCCGATAAAGCGGCACCCAAAGCCCCTCCGGCATCACCGGCAGCCGGTTGAATCCAGAGATCCGAAAAGATACCGGATTTAAGAATTTGGCTATTGGCAACGCAATTAAGGGCTACACCTCCGGCCAGGCAGAGAAAATCCAGACCTGTCAGGGCTTTTGCATAACGGGCAATTTTCAGCATCACTTCATTGGTTATCTCCTGGACAGACCGTGCAAGATCCATATAAGGCTGGGTAAGGGGCTCTCCGGGTTTCCGTCGTGGAAAACCAAATAATTTTTCAAATCGCCGGTTTACCATAGTAAGACCTGAAACATAATTAAAAAAGGACATATTCATACGAAATGAGCCGTCCTCCCGGATATCAATCAGGCGTTCTTTGATGATCTGTGTATACACCGGCCGGCCATAAGGAGCAAGTCCCATCAGTTTGTATTCTCCCGAATTCACCTTAAAACCACAATAATACGTAAATGCTGAATACAGGAGTCCCAGTGAGTGGGGAAAATGAATGTCCTGCATCATTCGGATAGAATGCCCATAACCCTCGCCGATGCTGGTGGTGGTCCACTCTCCTACGCCGTCGACAGTGATAATTGCAGCTTTTTCGAAGGGAGAAGGGAAAAAGGCAGAAGACGCATGGGCCTGATGGTGCCGCGTAAATAATAAGTCCCCCATAAATCCAGGCAATGAATCATGAATCAGGGATTTAATCCATATTTTTTGTTTTACCCACACTGGAATAGATTTTGTAAACGAAAAAAGTCCCCGGGGAGCGTAGTGCAGATAAGTGTCCAGTATCCGTTCAAACTTTAAAAAGGGTTTATCATAAAAAGCGACGGCTTTGAGATCGGTCGGAGAAGCTCCTGCTGCGTTCAGACAATAACGGATGGCATGTTCAGGAAATGAAGGGTCGTGTTTGATCCGGGTAAACCGTTCTTCCTGGGCAGCAGCAAGAATCGTATCCCCCTTGATAATGACTGCTGCACTGTCATGGTAATAGGCCGATATTCCAAGAATAAGGTCCATCTCTCCCCTGAAATTTTGTGAAAAATACGAGATAATCCCTAAGGGAACAAGCGTGATTATATCTTTACAAAGAAGAGCAGGCAACCTAAATTTAAATATGTTTAAACAAGGAGTTCTCCATGACAATAAATAAAATTATTATGTTTATATTACTTGTCCCCTTTTTTCTCAGTGGCCAGATTTTGATCCCGAATGTGAGTATTGATTCAGAGCGAATTGAATCCTCATATCTTCCTGAAATAGAGGAACTTGAACAGAAAATAACCCAATATATCCAAACCGAATCCTTCTCAGATGAAACCTATGATTTTCAGATACCCTACCGGATATCTATTTTTGTCCGGAGCATTGATGAAAGCGGGACAGACCGGGTTTATACCTGTGAGGCGTTTTTTACCAATGATTACGATCAGCGGTATTATGATTCACAATGGAAATTTGAATATTCCAGTGGTTCATCGTTATATCGCTCCACGGGAATATTCAATCCATTGACTGACATCATTGATTACTATGGATATTTGATTGTGGGTACTGAACTGGATGCGATAGAGCTTTTAGGAGGGAATGCCATTTTTGAAAAAGCCAATCAGATTATCCAGAGGAGCCAGTCCAGCCGCTGGAGTTCCGGATGGCGCAGCCGGATTGCTGATTTTGAAGCGATTACCCGGAATTACAGACTCCGGAAGGCCCGTTTTTTTCTGAGCGAAGCTTTCTGGGCTGTGGAAGATCAAAAAAAGGATCTTGCCTTAAGCAAACTGAAAGAATCTCTCTTATTGATTCAGGAAATTATCCGTATCCGGAATAAAGACAAATTCACCAATGATTTTATCGAAAGTCATTACAAAGACGCCGAATATTTCGTGTCTGCCTTAAAAGACACCTCATTTTTGCCATTATACCGGGACATCGCTCCCAATGAAAAAAAATATTTTGATTCGATAGTAGAAAAATATTACTGATCTCGGGAAATTTTAAAAAACCTTTCCAATAACTCCTCCCCGGGGATTTGGCCTTCCCGGAGGATGCTGATCTTATCATCGCGGCTTATTTTAAAAATCGTACTGGGTAAATTGGAGCGGGAAAAGCCGTCAGCCGGGTCATCGATATACAGATCAACCCTATCCTGATATAGATTTTCTATCTCTTGAAGTGATAATAAGGGTACACTACCGGAAGGGTTCGCCGATGTGGTAATGACCGGATTTTCGTAGTTATGAGAGAGCCACCGACAAAAAGGATGATCCGGAATACGGAATCCGGTGTATTCGTCTGATAAAAATCCGGATGAAAAATAACGAGGGTCTTTTAACGGCAACACGGCTGTCACAGGTCCGGGAAACACGCTTGTCAGAAAATCTCTGCATTTTCCGGAAACATCAACGATTTCAAGAATATTTTCTACATGAGGAAACAGGATGCTGAAGGGGAGTTTTTCAGGTCTTTGTTTCAAATAATACAGAGATTTAACGGCTTCAGGGTTTAAGGCATCTACTCCCAGACCAAAAATTGTATCTGTCGGATAGGCTGCAATTCCTCCAGAAAGGAAAACATCGAGGATCAGATCTTTATTTTCATCATAGTTTTGAATATAATCCCTCATAAAAGATCTCTCACATCCTTACAAATTCGTCCATAGGCATCGAAATTCAAAACAGCAGACACCAGAATTGAACAGATCACAGATAAGGTGGCAGATGAAATGATACCGATCATAATTATAATCTGATATTTGATGGCGGCAATCGGAGGAACACCACCCAGAATCTGTCCTGTCATCATTCCGGGAATCGACACGAGTCCCATTGTCGCCATGATTCCCAGTTTAGGCATGATGGACGTTTTAAGAGCATGCCGGGCAAAGGGTTTTATAGCCTCGATAAACCCGGCTCCGGCCAGGATAAACTGTATATAATCATCCTCATGATGGATCAGATCTTCATAAAAGCGTTGCAACCCGATGATGTTACTGCTGAGGATATTCCCAAGGATCATACCAATCAAAGGTATCATATACTGGGCAGACCTGAGATTTTCATATCCCAAAGGAATTAAAAACGTAAGAAAGACCAGGATAATAATAATGATATAAACAGGGATGGTTGTCAGATAAATGCGTTTGTTGAGCATACCGCTGTTTTTTAGAATGGTAAAATTCGCTGCAAGGATCATGATGAGAACCCAGGAGAGATTCAGCCAGATTTTGTCATAGATAAACAGATATTTCAGATAAAGGCCGATAAGAATCAATTGGAGAATCATCCGTGCTATTGAAATGAAAAAGTCTTTATATACCTTCAGATCCAGCCAGATAAAAATCAAAAGGGGAACAATAAGAATGGAACTGTACATAACAATATTTATTATGGGAATATCAAAAGTTCCCTGTGTATTCATGGGTTCACCTCCTTCAGGGATCCGTTGAGATGCCATCGGCGTGTCGCAAAGGACTGCCATTCTTTCTGATGACTCACCACAAGGCATGTAAGATCCTCCCGGTAGAAACAGCGGATGGTCTTCTGGACATTTTCAGGATCGAGGCTCGATGTAATTTCGTCCAGCAAATAGATGTTCCGGTTTAGCAACAATGAAATAATGATATTTATCCGTTGTTTTTCACCGTTGGAGAGGGACACGAACGCGCTTTCCAGCAACGCATTCCCCAGGGAGAAAAAATCCATAAGCTCCTTCAGTTGGGTTTGTTTCTCATCCATATCTCTGACCATAAAACGCATCAGCGAAGAAGTTTTACCCGTAAAAGCGGGAGGATTCTGTCCGATATATCCAAAAACAGATCTATAATGGTGAATATCTTTTTTACCGACTTTCCGATTTTGGTAACTGATATCTGCTGTTTCGGGATAGTCAAAAAAGAGGAGTGTTTTGAGAAGTGTTGTTTTACCGCTTCCTGACGGACCGGTCATGAGAATTCTATCCCCTTCCCGGATCTCTCCGGAGATGTGATTTAAGATGATTTTATCCTTTTTTTTCACATAAATGTTTTCAAACTTTATCAAAATCACTCCTTATCGTTCTTTTGAAATCATTGGTGAAACAGATGAGAAAAAGCAATGGAAATATAGCACGGGATTTGGAGAATATCATCCTCGAAAGCATCCGGAATTGCCACCCGGAAAAAATCCTCCCTTCTTGCCTGACCAACCTGTCCATTCAGACTCCCTATGCCCTGCTTTCTATAGGGAAAGCGGCTGTTTCCATGGCAGATGTTTTTATGCGTCATATTCCGGTACCTCCGGTATTGAATTGTGTGATCACTTCTTCAGAGTATTTTCCGGAAAAATACAGTAACGATTTGGACATTTTTATTGGTGAGCACCCTTATCCGGGAGAAAAGACCGAGCAGTCGTCCAGGGCGGTACTGGATCGGATCCTGACAAATATTCCCGATCACGGACACATCGTGTTGCTCCTGTCAGGCGGCGGTTCAGCCTTATTTGAAATTCCACAGGCCGGATTGACTATAAAGGATATATCTGATATCACAAAAACTCTTATGAAAAAAGGAGCAGATATTCAGACACTCAACACTGTCCGGAAACAGATGTCTGCCGTAAAGGGTGGAAAACTGGCACAATGGCTATATCCCCGGAAAATAAACGCGTTCATCATGTCTGATGTTATGGGTGACAATCTTGAACTGATCGCTTCAGGACCGGTGACACCCGATACGGGGACACCTGAAAAGGCACGGGCGATTTTAACAGCATATGGTCTGGATCCAAATATTATCAAGGGAATAGACAAACAAAAAAGAAATACTGATTTCTTTCATGTCAGTACTAAAGTCATCTCAAACAACCAGACACTGATTGACGCGTGCAAAAAAACCATTGAGAAACAAAACAGGCATTGCCTGCTTCTCCCATTTCCCCTCTCTGGTGAGGCTTCAGACTGTGGGAAACGTATTGCCGATTATTTAGCCTCTTCGGTAAAAACATTCCCTGCTTATTATATCGGCGGTGGCGAAACATCGGTAACAGTCCGCGGAAACGGCATCGGCGGAAGAAACATGGAAGTGACATTAAAGGCCTGTCTTGAATTACTGAAGACACCTTACACCTGGGAAGTAGCATGTGTAGGTTCTGATGGAATTGATGGTCCTACCGATGCCGCCGGGGCGGTAATGACACGTCAGCGTTTCAACAAGGACATGGTAAAAGCCGGAGCAAAAGCCCTGAACAATAATGACACATACTCCTTTTTTAAATCACATGATGGGTTGATACAAACGGGTTACACCGGTATCAATTTAAATGATCTGTTTGTCGCACGTATAGATAAACCAGACTAAGTATGGGGTATGCGGATTTTATAATGTGTTCCTGCATTTGAACGGAGTTCATGGCTGCCGTTCAGTTCGCGGATAAAACCGGTTATCAAATTCAACCCCAGAGTGTGGGAATCTCCTGAAACGGATGTTACATCAAAACCGGAGCCGTTGTCTCCAATTTCAAGGATAAGCTGGTCATCTTCTTTCGACAATCCGAGGGTGATGAATCCTTCATTTTTATCAATGAACCCATGTTTCATACTGTTGGCGATTATTTCATTCAGGAGCATGCCCAAGGTTATGGCTTTATCAAAAGTGACTTCCACCGGCTCAGTTTTGATCATATCGAAGCTGATGTTTTTATCTCCCGAAAAGGCAAAAATCATATTTTCAGCCAGTTCTTTCAGGTACGTATGCAATTTAACCTTTCCCGAATCCTGGCTTTCATAGAGTTTTTCATGAAGGAGGGCAAGACTTTTCAATCTGTCACGGGTATCATAAAACACAGACAGTGCATTCTGCTCATTAATCATCATAGCTTTCAAATCCATCAGATTTGCCATGATCTGCATATTATTCTTCACACGGTGATGAATTTCACTGAGAAGAAGCTCTTTTTCCTCCAGAGATTTTATCAGATGTAAACTGTTCATATATTGAGTTGTCATCTCGATAAAATACAGAATCAAAGCCCTTGTCTCCCCGGAATCATCCAATATTTTAAAATAATACACTGCATAGTATGCATTACCTATCCGGAAGGGTTTATCGGATAGGGAAGAAAGGATTTCATTTGAAGATAAGGCACTTTGTAAATTTTTTGTAAAGACTGCTCTTTCATTTTTTTCGATAAATAGAAAATCTTTAATATCCTCATCCGGATTTAACCGGCCGGATTTATAAAAATCCTCCCGTGTTTTCAGATTCATCGTTACTATTCTCAGTCGATGATCTACAACCAGAACCGGAGTCTTCATAACAGCAGTATAGAAATTACGGGCCAGTATTTCCTGACTAAAGGTCTTACTTTCAGGCAATGCAAATCCGTTTTCATCCTCCGAATAGAGGGCAAAAGTCATATGAAGCCGGTTGTACAAACATGAAAGCATGCCTGCAATCAACTTCATAACGGGAATATAGGCAGTCTCAAGCTGATCATTCCCCATTACATAATCCAATCCAACAAAACCTATCATTTCCTCATTATGATAGATGCCTTCTACCAGAGCTCCTGTGATGTCCTGCATTTCCAGAATTTCTTTCTCGTGAATTGCCTCAACAGGCAGTTCATTCAGGGATTGAAAAAAAATAATTTCCTTCTTATTCAGTTGATTGAGCCACCAGGGATAATCGGTAACCGGCAGGTGCTGAAGGTTTGTTATCTGTGAATCAATTCCCTGATAACACCATTCATATATATTTATAAAGTATTTTCTATCCTTTGAAAACTGAAAGATATATGCCCTGTCTGCATGACAATAGCGGCCTGTCAATTCGAGGAGTTGATAAATCATGTCCGGATAATTTTCCAAAATGGATGGACTGACCATTTTTAGAAAAAGAGCATTTAAATGATGGTAAAATGAGTGGGTTACGTCCTGCTGAATCCTTATTTTATTTTTTTGTAAATTTCCCTTCGTTTGATTTGAATGATTTTGCTGTTTATAAAACATGGTTCGCTCTGTCAGAACAAACAGAGCAACCACAGTAAACGAGAGGATGAGGAGAAGATAATAGATCAGAAAGATAGAATTGACGGATCTTTGGAACAGAAAAAGTGAAACCGGAAGGCTGAGCACCAACAGGACCAAAGCACTCAATCCGTATATAAGAATGTCCCGGACCGGTAGTTTATAGAAATACACAACAAAATAGAAAACAAGCAAAAAGAGAACAAAACCTGTATAGAAAAAGTAGTCTCCCAGAAACAGAGAAACCCATACAAAAAAGAGGGCTGAAAAGAGGTTGATTATCACAAGGATATGTTTGTAAAATGTTTTATTCTCTTTGTTTAAAAGGCCGGTATAATAAAAAGTGATCAATATTCCAAAGAGGAGGATCAGCACAACCCACTGGATAAAAATCATGGATTGATTCAATATCTGATGGTTAAACAGTGCGATGAAAATCCCGGAGAACCACAGGATGATATTCAGTAATAAAGGAGATAAATATTGTGTTTTGCCGGATTTCATAAGGCCTTAATACCGGAGTATCTGTTGTAAGGTTCGTTTATACATTTTATCGGGACTTCCCCATAATTTATGAAACCACATCCATTGAGAAGGGTACCGTACAATCCAGGGTTCAAAGGTTTTCATGACAGATTTCATAGTCTGCCCAATGGTTTCATCGTTCAGAACAGATATGGGTTGATAGTTCACCGGAAAAAAATGGATATATAATTTCCCTTTTTGATACCTGGGTACCATCCCTAAAATTTCTGCATCCGTTCTGAATTTAAGAACGGCAGTTCCTTTTGCAATGGACGTTATCCGGTTAAAAAATGGGACTTTAACCCCTTTTTTATGGGCATTCTGATCAACAGCAATGGCCAGCACATGTTTATTTTTAAGGGCTTTTTCATAGGCTTTCATGCCCTGCTGTGTTGAAATCATGTGCATTGCATCTCCCATATTCAGGCGCAAAGAGAGAAAAATTTTATCACTCAGGGGATTTTTCATCGGTTTATAGATTCCCGAGGTAGTAATGCCGCTCATATTTAACCAGGATGCCACATACTCCCAGTTCCCG
>LGGY01000214.1 GCA_001509335.1 Fidelibacterota bacterium 46_43 | reverse complement strand
CGATAAGCGGCACTGGCCTGCAGATGTCCTCTTCGGCGCCATTTTAGGAACGGTAACAACCCGGGCTTTATACCTTTCCGAAGAAAAGAAAAAAAATGAAGATAGTGCAGTCCCCCTTGTGCTACCTGTCTTCGAGATCCGATTTTCCACGGCCCGGTGGAGCCGTAAATGACATACAAAATGACACCGGACATCGTACATGCTTTAGTTGAGTGGTTCCACCATAATAAGCGGGTAATGCCTTGGCGGGGAGAAACCGATCCCTATAAGATATGGGTCAGCGAAATTATGCTTCAGCAAACACAGGTTTCTACAGTGATTCCTTATTATGAGCGCTGGATGGATGCCTTTCCAAAACTTTCCCATGTGGCAGAAACTTCACTCCAGGATATTCTGAAAATGTGGGAAGGACTGGGATACTACACCCGGGCCAGGAATCTTTACCGAGGGGCTGTTTATATCATTAACGTTCTAAACGGGAAATTCCCTGGAACCCGTGAGGGATTGATGAAAATACCGGGGATCGGTCCTTACACATCTGCCGCCATAGCCAGCATTGCCTATAATCAGCCATACGGCGTGGTTGATGGAAATGTAAGCCGGGTGATGGCCAGACTATACCGGATCGGTGAGGTGACATCCTCCGCCCGATTTAAAGAGACCGTCACAGACCTGGTGAATCAATCACTGACGTGGGGCGCACCCCGCTGGGTAAATCAGGCCTGGATGGAGCTGGGTGCTTTGGTGTGCACTCCCAGGCCCTCCTGTTCAGCCTGCCCTCTGGAGTCCTTTTGCGAAGTCCGGCAACATCTCTGTGTAGAGAACTATCCTGTCAGGCCAAACCGTAAAAAGAGCCCTGTCCGGGAAGGGGCCATTTTCCTATTCCCATTTTAAAGTCATCTTTGAGTTGTTTGATGCCACATTACACAGTGACTGGTGGAATGATTACTGGGATGACTTTCGATGGGTACATCCCAGAGAACTGAAATCCTATCCCCGGCCAAAGGTACATATTAAAGCCATGAAAATTGCCGGACTCTTATCGTGATGAAAGGCCTTTGACAAGGCGATCCAATCCTTCATGGAGTCGGCTTCCATCTGCGTATGATATTCTGATAAAACCCTTAAGTCCAAATGCACTACCGGGAGTCACGGCCACTCCGGATTTTTCCATCAGTTCGGAACACACCATCACATCGTTTTTTTTAGGATGGATTCTTCGAATATCGGCAAAGACATAAAAAGCCCCGGCAGGATAAATGATGGAGAGATGATCTACATGATGTAAGGCCTCCATCACATCATTCCGCCTAGAGTTGAAAACATGAAGGGGTAACGCATATTTTCCCGGTTTTTGAAGCGCTTTCAAAGCCGCAAGTTGGGAGGCGGTCTGGGCATTGCCGATAATGTGCCCCTGAACGGTTTTCATGGGTGTTATCAACGACTCTTCAGCCACAGCATAGCCTATACGCCAGCCGGTCATGGCAAATTCCTTACTCAGACTGCGTACGAGGATGATGGACCGTTGAAAGGGTTTCAGAATCCGGGATATATCTTCTTTGATGGTTTCATCATAGATAAAGTGCCGGTACACATCATCCAGAATGCACACAATGTGGTTTTTCTGTAAAAATTTCAGTAATTCCTGAAGTTCATCGGGAGAATACACGCTTCCTGTGGGATTAACCGGAGAATTTAAAATAAAAAAACGACTGTGGTGCGTGAGATAAGCTTTCAGCTCCTGAGGACCGGTTTTGTATCCATTTTGGGGATTACCCGGGATATAGACCGGTTTTGCACAGGCAAATCGGATCATCGGGGTATAGGAGGGATAATATGGTACAGGGACAAGCACTTCATCGGTTTTCTTTACCAGAGCTAACAGAGTTGTGAACAGAGCCGGTTTTGCTCCGGCAGTTATGATAAGATTTCTGTTTTCGTCTGCCCTCCAACCTTCATCCTGTATCACATGGGCTATGGCTTCCCTCAGTTCGGGAATTCCTTCAGAGGGAGTGTACCGGAGGTGATGTGATTGAATGGCCTGAACGGCTGCCGTTTCAATATCCTGAGCCGGGGGAAGATCCGGTTCACCTACGCATAGATTGACAATATCCTTCCCCATAGCACGGAGTTTGTTCATCTGATGAAAAACAGCCAACGTCCCCGATTCTTCTACCAGTCTTTTCATGATGCAAATTTAGGCACAGATCAAAGACCTGACGAAACATTTTATTTACTGCCAAATGCCTGACATGAAAATGATATTGATTTGTTTCAACTTTTAATTCAAAAGGGAAGCGCTTAAATTTTAATTCATGTGGACATGGATCAAGAAGCTAGCAGTATCATTTCGTATCTTCCATACAAGCTGGTCTGGGCATATCCTGACAGTTTTGGGATTTATCAGCAGTATATCCGGATCAGCCAGGATCCTTTCGGGGAAATCATCCATTTACAGCGCATCCTACCGGGCAACGAGCGGGATTTCATGTTGCGCGGGGGATTGGCGGATAATAAAACTTATTATCTATTCATCGGCTGTCTGGCAAAACCGGATACCTCCATCCTGTGGTCTGCACCGGTATCTTTTACCCTGGATCATTTAAACAGTCCGCCCGGAGAATTTTTTATCCGGAATATGCCGGATACGTTAAAGCCGGGGACACCTTTACGGTGGACAAGTGCGACAGATCCTGATCCTTTGGATACATTATTGCGGTATATTATCTTTGCTGAAGATACTCAAGACTCATCCATACAGCATGAAATCCTCCACATTCCGGAAAATACCGATCTTCAGGAACACTCAACAGATATCACACCCTATTTGATAAACCATAAAACCTACCGCATCCGGATATTTGCCGAGGATTTAGAGGGCGTGCTCCGGGAAGGCATACCCCCTCAAACATTTGTTTACGATACAGGAAAAAACAGAGCACCTGTTACACCAACAGGTTTAAAACCTTTTAAAGTGACCGAATTATCTCCGGGTGACAGGCTCCAATGGGAGAAAGCCCACGATGCAGACGGGGATCCGGTGTCCTATTCTGTTCAGTTGGATACAACTCCGGTTTTTTCCCAGGCTTTTGAATTGACTATACCTACTTCATACTATTCACTTCACGACTCATTAAAATCCCATTTTTCTGATGATATCCGGATTTTCTGGCGGGTACGTGCAGAAGATTCATGGGGAGGATTCAGCTCATGGTCCACATTCGGATCCTTTTATATCAATTTTAAAAACACTGCCCCATATTGGACATCTCAGAACCTCCCGGAGGAAACACATCATCTGGTAACCCATGAATCTTACCTTCTCCGGTGGCCAGAAGCAGACGATGATGATTTCTCCGATAAAGATTCTATCTCTTATCATATCTGGTACCGGTCTGAAGAGGATCATCAACGATATCACTTTCAGGAAAAAGCTGCCCATCATATAGTTCCAGTTGACTCTTTAAAAGAAAACAGAACTTACACTTATTTTATCAAAGCGGAAGATGCCGCGGGACATTTTTCAAAACAGAGCATACGGGGAAAAATCACATTGAATTGTATCGAAGAAGCACCTCATATTCCCCCTCATATCGTTCATCCGCCGGATCATCAGATCCTTTTACCATCCGGCAGACTAGCATGGCGTATCAGTGAGGATCACGATCCGCTAGACACACTGAAATACATTCTTATGATTTCCCGGGATTCCCTGTTTCGGAAAGATATCCTGACGGAAGTTCTTTCTGAATCCCGCCTGCCGGCCCATGCACATCTTTTAACTGGTTTCAACCGATGGGATCCTGCTCAAACACCTTTTTACACTTCAAATCCTGAAACCCTGATCGTCCAGTTAAACTATTTGTCAATCTGGCATCGTTTGCAGGACAATCAAAAATATTTTTTCAGGGTTCAGGCTGTTGATAAAAAACAGTTGCGATCGGAGATGTCCCAGACAAGAACATTTATCCTAAACAAAAGAAATAATCCACCTGAACCGGTGTCTGAGATTTATTTTCCCCGTCACAGGAGCAACATACATACCACACAGCCTGTATTCCACTGGAAGGCCTCGGATGATCCGGACCCGGATGGAGATACAAGCACAACCCGTTATCAATTGAATATCCGTGATGTTGATAATAACACACTTGAGTATATTCTGACAAAACCGGGAGAATCATACCTTGCTCCTGATTATCCATTCCGTGAAAACGGCCGATATGAATTGAAAATTCGGAGTTTTGACGCAAAATCTGCTTTTAGTGAATGGAGTGATCCTGTGTATTTCTGGATCAACAATAAGACAGAATTACCAGTGCTGAACCCTGATGATTTTTCAATTCAGGCAGACAGTATTATCACACAGCCAAATCCGGTATTTCATTTTGGTTCTGTTCGGTCACCCGATCCTCCGGAAGAGCAGACTGAGCTTTTTATGGATATCCGGTTTATTTTTCCAGCGTCAGAGGACACTCTTTTATTCACTTCACTCCCTTTTCAATCACAGTTCAGCGATTCCAGTCTCTCTTTTCCGGAAAACACGTGGGGCAAGTATCAGCTTAGATTGCGAAGTGAAGATCGTTTGACAGGTCAATGGACGAGAGAAATTCCTTTCGGTGTGGATATGTATGCAGATATACCTCTCCCCTTTTATCTGCTTCGACCCAAAGCCGGTCAGGACACCGTGAAGGTGAATCCAAAGTTTAAATGGACAGCTTGTCTGGATCCGGATCTGAATGATGAAATCACCTATACATTGTATATTTCGCCCGATAGTACTTTTTACGAAGATACATATATCATCAGGAACATCAAAGACACAGAATATGAGTTTGATGATTATGATTTGGAAGATAATACAAAATATTTTTGGAAAGTATCGGCAGAAGATAAGGACGGACATATTGTATGGGGAAGTAATTCAAATTTTGAAAGCCGGTATTTTATTGTGGGACTTTTAGAAGCAGCGGATCAGGAGGGCAGAAACGGACGAAGGCATGAATTTCATCCGGTACAGCCGAATCCATTCAAGAATATTGTCCATTTAAAATTCACCCTGGGACAGTCAGAAGAGGTCACCATCAGCATTTATAACATCATCGGTCAGCGGATAGAAATTATACATCACGGTGTATTTGCTGCCGGCACACACAGTATTAAGTGGGATATCACACAGGCCGGTGTTCCTTTACCGGCCGGTGTGTATATCTTTACTTTAAGAATTGGCAACAGGGTGTTGCAGCAAAAAGGGTTGTATATCAAGTAGCTGATTCGGGATCTACGGGGGCTGTGATCTTAAGAGCCTTTTGTCTTTTAAGAATCCAATACCAGATACTTCCAAAGCCCACAAAAAGCCAGATTACAAAAAAGAGGAAGGTCAACAGAGGTATTTTAATAAGCAGATGAAGCACCATAAGTCCGGTAGCTGCCGGGAGCATCCCTTTTTGAAATCCCGGGATATTTTTTGTAATTAAAGTTCCCATCCATACAGCCAGAGGAAATTGCCCCAGGAAGATGGTCACACCAAAAAAAAGAAGAAAAAAAATAGAGAAGGGAATTGACACAACAAAAATCATGGAAAAAATTCCCAGTAACGGAATCAGAATCAGGCATAAGAGTCCCCACAACCCCATTTTCACCGGTTCATATTTTATAAGTGCTCCACTTCCTTTAAAGGATACAGGGAACAGATAATACCAGAGGGCAGCACAAATCAGGCTGAATAGAAAAAAATTAAAGCCTGCAAAGAAGGGGCACATCCGGATCCGAGGGACATGAATATCATATAGTCCCCGGGGTTTCCAGTGATACCGGTTTCCCCTGGGTTCCTGATGACTGATAACACCCGTTACCAAAGCCATTTCAGACACCTGATACTCTTCCACATATGTTTCCAGGTTACCGTCCACATGTCCATTCAGGTAAAGCTTATTCCCATGTATTTCCACGTCTCCCTGAATGTGTCCTGCAAGGGTGATATCATCGCCAGCAATGGCCACATCACCACGTATGTAAGATGCAGAATCGAGAACAATTTCACCACCTGCCAGATTTACATCATTGTAATAACGTCCGGTCAAACGGATATTGCCACCGGCAATATACGCATTATCCTCCACGGTACCATTCACTACAATATTACCGCCGGCAATATAGAGATCATTATCGGTACTCCCGTGAAAGCGGACATTTCCTCCCAGGAGATAAAGATTTCCGTAAATATCGCTGTTCACTTCCACATCTCCGGCAAAAATGGCATAATCTCCATCCACATCATAAGTATGAATAATTTTGGCTCCGGTTCGTATTTCCAGGGCATACAAGGACGTTGTACCAAGGAAAACACTGACAAGCATCAATCCTTTCATAAGCTTTTTCATCGTATCACCTCATTATTCTGGGTATCAGATGTAATGAGTTTAAGAAATGTTGTCTTTAAAAGCATCTTTGTACCCTTTTTAGGCAAAAAAAAACCCCGGAGAACCGGGGTTTTTTTATAATCAGGATCGTTTACCTTATTTCATGTAAACCATCTTTTTCGTGGCAGTATGTTCACCGGCTCTGACAGTGTAGAAATATACACCGGTAGAAACGGTCATACCGAAGTCATTGGTACCATCCCACACAATGCGATATGTACCGACATTCTGTGAACCAGCATTGAAGGTACGGACAGCCTGTCCAAGCACGTTGTAGATGGTCATTGTAACATCGGCACGTTCAGGAATGGTGAACTCGATAGTCGTTGACGGGTTGAAGGGGTTCGGATAGTTCTGACGAAGTTCAAATACTTCGGGAACACCGGCCACATTCTCGTCAACTTTAACCCACCAGTCACAATCATAGGTATCAAGG
>LGGY01000213.1 GCA_001509335.1 Fidelibacterota bacterium 46_43 | reverse complement strand
CTCACACGATTCTTTAAAAAAGCAGAAGTGTGGCAGTATGTGGTCACTTTTTTTACCACTTTGTTTGCCATGATCCTGGTAATTCAGGGGACCAGCATTCACTGGACCTGGTACACGATTATCGGATTGATAGTTTCGGTAATAACCGAACAGGTTTTGGTCCGTCTCTTTGGCGTGAAAACAGCTTAAACGACAAGAAATCCAAGGAGTGAAAAAGGCGCTTCGGTGCCTTTTTCTATTTTTTGGAAGCATTTCAGGCTTGTTCTCTCAATTATACTGAAATAAATTCTTAAACTTGAGACGCGTGATGATAAAAGGAGAAGCGATGGCTCAAACCCATATTTTGATTGTGGATGATGATCTGGAAGTCCGGGATTCACTTCGGGATGCCCTTTCTTCAGAAGGGTATCTGTGCGATAGCGCCGCAAACGGGGAAGAAGCCATGATGTGTCTTGAGAAGTCCAATTATGATTTGGTCATTACCGATTTGAACATGCCCATCCGGAATGGCATGGATTTGCTGAAATACATCTCCGCCTATGCCCCAAAAACCTCCACGATGATCATCACGTCTCACGGCACGGTAGAAACAGCTATTGAAGCTTTGCGGAAAGGGGCGATTGATTATATTTTAAAACCGGTGGATACGGAGGAGTTGATTTACCGGATCCGCCATATCAGCAAATATCGCCGGACCTTGTCGGAAAACATATCCCTGAAAAAGGAACTGGGGGCAAAATATAATTTTTCAAATATCATCGGTAACAGTCCGGCCATGAAACAGGTTTTTCACATGGTTACACGGGTTGCCAACTCGACGAGCAATGTGTTGATAACGGGTAGAAGCGGGACAGGCAAAGAACTCATTGCCCGGGCGATTCATGCCAATAGT
This sequence comes from Fidelibacterota bacterium 46_43, assembly GCA_001509335.1. Classification (GTDB taxonomy): domain Bacteria; phylum Fidelibacterota; class Fidelibacteria; order Fidelibacterales; family Fidelibacteraceae; genus Fidelibacter. Next base: position 3,656 of record LGGY01000213.1, on the reverse strand, counting down.
CCCCGAAAAAATGAACCCTTTGTTCCGATTAACTGCGGAGCCCTTCCCGAAACCCTTTTTGAAAGTGAACTGTTCGGGTATAAAAAAGGGGCTTTTACCGGCGCATCCCAGGATAAAGACGGTGTATTCAAATCCGCCAGCGGTGGGACTCTGTTTCTGGATGAAGTCGGTGAAATTCCTGTACACATTCAGGTAAAATTGCTTCGGGCGATTGAAACAAAAGAGATTAAACCTCTTGGCAGCAGTAATCCGATCCGGGTGAATGTGAGAATTGTTTCAGCTACCAACAAGGATTTGTTGAAAGAAGTGGAAGAAGGCAATTTCAGGGAAGATCTCTACTACCGGCTGAATATTGTGGAAATCCATCTGCCTTCCCTCCGTAAACGTCAGGAAGATATTCCCCTCCTTGTTACACATTTTATCCATAAATATAACCATGAACTGAAGCGAAAAGTGAAGGGTGTGGATAATGATACCATGAAAGCCCTTATCAACTATCCGTGGAAGGGAGAGGTCCGGGAATTGGAAAATATGATTGAACGGGCAGTGCTTCTGTGTGACGGTGAATTCCTGACCATTGAAAACCTTCAGGGTGCCAATTTGGATGATCCGGTATCCGGCAGATATTTTCCACCAGCCCTGAAACAGGCTGTAAGAGAATTTGAAAAATGCCATATCCAGAAAATACTGGAACAGGTGGAATTCGACAAAAGTAAAGCGGCTGAAATGTTGGATATTGGCCTTAGTTCCCTTTACCGTAAAATAGATGATCTTTGCATTGAATGCTGAGATGAAACAGACAGAGCAGAATAAAAAAGGGGCTCTGAAAAGCCCCTGGGCGTACCGAGGGCGGGAGTCGAACCCGCAAGGACCGAAGTCCGGAGGATTTTGAGTCCTCTGCGTCTGCCAATTTCACCACCTCGGCATGGCAAGGGCGAAAATTTCAAATAAATCCATAAAAAGCAAGGAAAAAAGATGGTGACAGAAGAAAAAAGAACAATCGCAGCAGAATTTATCCGATCGACAGATGAGTGGAAAGAAAAAGCGGCATATGCCTACAAACACCATGGAAAATGGCTGGATATCAGCTATGCAGAGGTTCGGAACAAAGCTGAGAATATTGCCCATGCCCTGTGGAAAATGGGACTCCGGCGCGGTGATCACATCGCCATCCTATCGGAAAACCGTCCGGAATGGTCCATCACTGATTACGCCATAACCTCTCCAGGCATGGTAACAGTGACAGTTTATCCCACCCTTTTGGCATCCCATATCCAATATATCCTGAAAAATTCCGACGCAAAGGCAATTTTCGTCTCAGATCGTGAACAGGCTGAAAAAATCATCGGGATTAAAAAAGATCTTCCGGAATTGCAGTTTATGGTGGTTTTCGATTGGGAAAGGAGTCTTGATGAACCATGGATCTACGATTACGTGAACATGGAATCGATGGGACAAGAGGCCAAAGACAGGTCTTCTTTTGATTTTGTCGATGAGAGTCTGAAAACACGCTCCGATGAGACCATGACCATCATCTATACCTCCGGTACCACTGGGGATCCCAAAGGCGTGATGCTGAGTCATGGAAATCTGTGGTGGAATGCCGTTTCCAGCATTGAAACACTGAAACCCGATCCGGATGAAGTTTTTCTTTCCTTTTTGCCCTTGTCTCATTCTTTGGAACGGACAACCGGCAATATTATTCCGATGATCATAGGGGGCAAGGTCTGTTTTGCCACCGATATCTCTGCAGTTGCCCAGGAAATTCGTGAAGTAAAACCCACCATTGTCATTTCCGTTCCCCGCTTCTTTGAAAAAATGTACGCCGCCATCCAAAATGAAACGCAAAAGTTCTCCGGTGTGAAAAAGCAGATTTTCAAAGAGGCCATGAGGGCAGGCATAATGGTTAGTCGCAAATACAAACAATATGGGAAAGAACCTGCAGGAATTCACCGGATTCAATATGCCATGGCGGATAAGCTGGTCTTTAAAAAATTGAGATCCTATACCGGCGGTCGTATCAAATTTTTTATATCCGGAGGAGCTCCACTCCTGGATGAGATAGGTGAATTTTTTGATGCAGTAGGGATTCTGATCCTTCAGGGTTACGGCCTGACGGAAGCCTCACCCGTAACCCATACAAACAGACGGGAGCGATATAAATTCTCTACTGTGGGGAAACCAATTTACAATGTGGAACATAAACTGACGGAGGAGGGTGAAATCCTGGTGAAAGGTCCAAACGTCATGCAGGGCTATTACAAGGATCCCCGGGCAACGGCTGAAATGATCGATGACGAGGGATGGCTTCACACAGGAGATATCGGCGAAATTGATCTGGAAGGCTATCTGAAAATAACGGACCGGATTAAAAACATCATTGTCACATCCGGCGGAAAAAACATCGCACCGTCAATCATTGAGACGGAACTGATGAAATCCTCCTATATTGAACAAATTGTCATTATTGGAGACAAACGAAATTATCTGACGGCATTGATTGTCCCCAAATATGAACAGATGGAAGCTTTGGCTCAGGAATACAACATCAAATATGATTCTTACCGGGAATTGATCAACCATTACAAAATTGTCAATACGGTTCATGAAGATGTCCAAAGGATACAGCAGAAATTTGCCCGGTATGAGCAGATTAAGAAAATTGCCCTGCTTCCCGAAGCATTTTCTATTGAAAAGGGGGAAGTTACCCCTTCACAAAAAATCAAGCGCACAGTTGTGGAAAATCATTACCGTGAAATTATTGATGCACTCTATCATTAAAATCGGGGAAATATGATGCAAAAGAAGCAAATCGGTGTCATTGGGGCCGGTTCGTGGGGAACGGCTTTGGGTCTTCATCTGCACGATCTGGGACATCATCTTTCCTATTGGGAACATGATCAGGTGCGGGTCCGGCGGATCCGTGAAACCCGTGTCAATGATCTGATTCCTCATCGGGCATTTCCGGAAGACGTCCCGATCAGCCGGGATCTCAACGAAGTAGTTTCCCATAAAGATATCCTCATATTTGCTGTCCCCTCACATGCCATGAGGAAGGTCAGCCGGGAAGTGAATCAGGTTTTCAAAGGGCCTGCTCCTCTCATTCTGAATATCTCAAAAGGCATTGAATCGGGAACCCTGTTGCGGATGAGTGAAGTCATTCGTGAAGAAGCCCACTATCCTTTCCGGGGCATTGTGACTGTTTCAGGTCCAAGCCATGCCGAAGAGGTTATAAAAAACCAGCCGACAGTACTTGTTGCCGCCTCAAAGGATGAGAATTTATCCGAAGAGGTTCAGCTTTTATTGATGGGAGACCGGCTACGGGTTTACCGGAGCAATGATATTGTAGGGGTTGAACTGGGAGGATCCCTGAAGAATGTCATTGCCATCGCCGCTGGAATCAGTGACGGTGTGGGATTTGGCGATAATGCAAAAGCTGCCCTTATTGTGAGGGGTGCCCATGAAATCATGAAGCTGGGACTTGCCATGGGTGCCCGGCCAGAAACTTTTTCCGGTCTGACCGGTATGGGAGATTTGATTGTTACCTGCATCAGCAGGCATAGCCGGAACCGCCATGTGGGTGAAGAACTGGGTAAAGGAAAGACCCTTGAAGACATTTTAAAATCCATGAAAATGGTGGCAGAAGGGATTATTAC
>LGGY01000212.1 GCA_001509335.1 Fidelibacterota bacterium 46_43 | reverse complement strand
AATGGATATACCAAACCGGAAGATTGAGGATAAAGCACCCCGGGATCTGGGAGCCGTGTTGAACGATATGCTGGATACAGTCAAATCATCCTATGGTGAAAAAATGTTTAATATTCTGTACAAGCGGATTGAAAAAACACTGGATGATTTTGACAAGGATGTCCGGAAAATTCTGGAAGATATTGAAAAAAAAGATACCCAATATTTTGAAACTCTACCTGATATAAAGCAAAAAAGCGAAAAAATATCTGAGTGGAAGAAATCCGAAATGCCGCAAGAAAAAGCTGAGGAATCTGTCGAAATTTCATCTGAATCAAAAGAAGAAGATACCGATGAGGATCAGATAATTATCGAACGGATTGAAAAACGCAAAGGATAATACGAAAGGCAAGCCATGTCATTAGTTCAGAAGTCTTTAATTCGTCAAATATTTGATGGTGCCCCTGCCGGGAGTATCAACTTGGCCTTGGGCGAACCGATTTTTGATATGCCGGAGTGGTTTCATTCTCTTATCAGCCGGGATGTGATTAATAATTTTGCTTATTCACCTACTGCCGGAACCGACGAAGCCAGAAAAGCGGTTGTAACCATTAATGAGTATCCCGGAAATTTTGAAAATGTTTGTATTGTGTGTGGTGCGGAAGAAGGCCTCAGTGCCGGTATCGGCGGAGCCAAACTCTATTGGGCGGGGGAAAAAAATGAATTGCTCATACCTTCCCCATATTTTCTCACCTATCCCACAATCAGTAAAATGATGGGGATGGATATGAAAACCTATCCGATTCCACCCTTTTGTAAAGGGAGCGTCGCCGAAAGTATCCGTGAACATATCAGCAAAAACACAGCCCTGGTAATTCTCAACACCCCGGCCAATCCTTCGGGACTCATGATGACAGAAGAGGATATCCGCCAGGTTGAAGCAGTTTGTGATGAATTCGATGCCTTCCTACTGGTGGATGAAGTTTACCGTTTTTTCGGCAATGTGGAAAAACCGGTTTGCCATAATTGGGAAACAGTAGGTGAAAGAACCATTATCGTCAGTTCTCTGACAAAGTGTTTTGGATTACCAGGTCTGCGCCTTGGATGGGCATTTACACGCCATTCCGTATTGAATCAGATATTTGCCGCCCATCAGGCCATGGTTGCCATTGCACCCACCATCTCCCAGTTGATTGTCAGCAGATTTCCCGACTACGATTATCAAAAATGGCTGAAAGACAACCAAAACAGGGTCATTCAAAACAGAAAGATTATCACGGAAGCCCTGAAGGAAAATAAACTTGAGTATGTTCCAACCCTCGGTTCTTTTTATGTATTGGTTAAAATTCCTGAAGCGGTGCTGAAGACGATGGACGAAGTGGATTTTGCCTTCTATCTGAAAGATCATTTTGATATCCTAACCGTCCCGGGAAAAGCTTTTGGTGATTATTCCAAAGGGTATATGCGCCTGAGCTACGGAGGACACCCCGATACTTTCGCTGAAGGTATCCGACGCATCCGGAAAGGAATCGATTCCATCATTCATAAAGGATCTTCTCATGAATAATGCACCAAAAAAAACACCATTTTATGAAAAACACAAATCCCTGGGAGCTAAAATTGTTGAATTTGCCGGATTTTACATGCCGGTTATGTATACATCCATCAAAGAAGAACATCTTGCGATCCGACATAAAGCCGGACTTTTCGATGTTTCACACATGGGTGAATTCCTCGTGGAAGGGGAGGATGCCGAATCCTTTCTTAATTATCTCACACTGAATGACGTTTCATCCTTAAAAGATTCTCAGGCCCAGTATTCAGCTATGTGCTATCCTGACGGTGGCATCGTGGATGATCTTATCATCTACCGATTTGAAAAAAATAAGTATATGATGGTTGTGAATGCCGGCAACATTCAAAAGGATTTTGACTGGGTAAAGAAAAATCTCAAAGGGAAAGTCTCTGTAAAAAATGCTTCGGATGATTATGCCTTACTGGCTCTTCAAGGGCCCGAGAGCATGAAAATCCTAAGAAAGTTGGTTGATTTCGAACCCGAATCCGTTGGTTTTTACCATTTTCTGAAAGGATCTGTGGCCGGGATCCCTATGATAATTTCACGGACAGGCTACACAGGCGAACCGGGATTTGAATTTTATCATAAACCGGAAGAGAGTGAAAAACTCTGGGATGCACTATTTGAGGCCGGGCAGCCTTACGGATTACAACCTGCCGGGCTTGGAGCCCGGGATACCCTGCGTCTTGAGATGAAATATTGCCTTTATGGGAATGATATAGATGAAACGACCAATCCCTTGGAGGCGGGACTGGGATGGATTACCCGACTGGAAAAAGAAGATTTTATCGGTAAACAGGCTTTGGCACAGATCAGGGAATCTAAGCCGGCACGGAAACTGGTTGGTTTTATCCTCCTGGATAGAGGAATACCCCGTCATGGATATCCCGTCTATTATAATGGTGAAGAGGTGGGGGTCGTAACCAGCGGAACACAATCCCCCAGTCTGGACATACCTGTCGGCCTTGCTTATGTCAGGCGGGATTGTGCAAAAACCGGCACTTCCCTTGAAATTGGCATCCGGAACAAAAAAATTCAGGCAGAAGTTGTGAAAACTCCTTTCGTGGATTCAAAACCTTATTGATCCCTATGAAAGAAAAACTCAAACAGGAAGTGATCGGCGTTCTCTTCATGATTACGGCCATTCTTACAGGCATAAGTCTGGCCACCTATTCACCCTCTGATGTTTTATCCATGTCCCGCTTTTTTCTCATCGAAAATGCCATGGGCATCGCCGGAGTCTTTATTTCCCATGTTTTGATTAAATACGTCCTGGGATATTTTTCATGGGGACTTGTCCTTCTTCTCTTTGTGTGGGGATGGACCTTTTTTGCTGCAAAAGATTACCGAAAAACATGGCGATTTACCCTTTACTGGTTTTGTTTCATTCTTTTAACGGCATTATTGACCACTACGATCCTCAACCGGCATGTACCGATTGTAACACCTGATTTCAATATCAGTGGTTTTATCGGTGGATCCCTCAGTATTTTTCTGATGGATTGGCTGGGACTGATTCCATCCATACTTATTCTGGCTGTGGCCATCATTGTGGTGGTGAGTCTTTATTTCAGATGGAGTATGTATCAGCCTCTCAACCGCCTGTGGAAACGCTGGATGGAAAAATATCACACCTGGAAAACAACACGTAAAGAGCGGAAATTAAAAGAAAAAAATGCTGAAGCTCAAGAGAAGGGGAAAACAGAAAAAAAGAAAGAGAAAAAAAGGAAGAAAACCAGTATAAAGGTGTTGCCGGCAGAACCGGAACCGGTTGAGGATCAAAAACCAGGGATGGAGGGAAACGATATACCGGATATATCTCCCCAGAAGAAAAAGCCCGAAAGGGATGAAAAAAAAGATAAAAAATCCACAGACGATCAAAGCTCATACGATTTTGAAGTCAGTGAAAAACGAACAGATGACAGCATCGATTATGATGATTTTGTCGAAGAGGGGAAAAAGAGAGAATATCATTTTCCCAGTGTGGATTTGCTGAATGATCCGCCGCCAGGATATGAAATAGATCCCAATGAACTTCAGGAAAACGCGGACATACTTACAAAAACCCTGGCTGATTTTGGTGTAACGGGAAAAGTTGTGAAAGTCGTTCCCGGTCCGGTTGTTACCCTTTATGAGGTGGAGCCGGCCACTGGAGTCCGGGTAAGTAAAATTTCATCCCTGGCAGACGATATTGCCCGGGTTATGGCTGCTAAACGAATTCGTATTATTGCCCCCATTCCCGGAAAAAAAGTAGTTGGTGTTGAAATCCCCAACCGGAAACCGGAAATTGTCTATTTCAAATCCATCGTTAAAAATCCGTCTGTATCAACACATTACTCATGTCCGTACTATACCGGGCTAAACCGTCTGAAGTCAAATTCATTCTGATAGACCCCAAGAAGCTGGAACTGTCGGTATACAAGGCACTGAAAGAATATCATCTCATCACCAACGATGATATTGGAGAACATGTTATCACACGGCCTCAAAATGCGGTTTTAGCCCTCCGGAGTGCCGAGGTGGAAATGGAACGGCGCTACACGGTTTTGGCAAATGCCACGGTCCGGAACATTGATGAATACAACAAAAAAGTGGCTGATGGCCTGGTTGAGGGAGAGCATATGCCTTATCTTCTGATTGTCATTGATGAACTGGCAGATTTGATGCTGACAGCCGGAAAAGAGATAGAAGAACCGATTGCCCGACTTGCCCAAATGGCACGTGCCGTAGGCATTCATCTTGTAATTGCAACTCAGCGTCCCAGTGTGGATGTGATTACCGGTGTGATCCGTTCAAATTTTCCTGCCCGTATCGGTTTTCAGGTCCCGACAAAAATCGACAGCCGGACCATCCTCGATACGGGAGGCGCCGAAAAACTCCTGGGAAAAGGGGATATGCTTTTTCTGTCTCCCGGACGCTCAGAACCTATCCGTATTCACAATGCCTTTATTACTCTGGAAGAAATTGAACGGGTCATGGATCATATTAATGAACAACCGGGATCCGGCGATGGCTTTATCCTGCCTTCTGCGAATGAGGAAGAAGAAGAGGAAGAGAGTGAAGATTTTGAACTTTCAACAGAACGGGATCCCCTGTTTGAAGAAGCACTGAAACTGGTGGTCATGCATCAACAAGGTTCAATATCCCTGATTCAGCGCCGTTTGCGTGTCGGCTACAGCCGGGCGGCTCGACTCATTGATGAACTGGAACGAGAAGGTATTGTAGGTCCCTTTACCGGCTCAAAAGCACGGGAAGTCTTGGTTGATACCAATTATCTGGAACATCTTCAATCTTTGGATGACGGGAGTTTTGATGAAGAAGACGATGATAATTCGTAACATATATCCCTTTATTTTTCTTCTGCTTTTGATATCGGCCTGTGCAAAACAGGATTTTCAATTCTCTGAGGATGTGTTAAAAGTCGCTGAAGGTTTAAATTTTCCCGAGGGACCTGTTTTTGTCGGGAATGATCTGCTTTTTTCCAATTGTTATGGTATGTGGATCGGAAGGTGGAGCGAGGATGGACGTTTGGATACCTTTGCAGACCTCTCTGACAAGGATTTCAAACCCAATGGACTCTTTTGGACACCACCTGAATATGTATGGGTTTGTGAATTCAATCAGGGACATATCCTTAAACTGGATGGTTCCGGTACGATTCTCAGGATTCTGGATCATGATGGTAAACGTTTTTCTCGTCCGAACGATATGACTTTCCATAACGGTCTGATATATTTTACAGACCCAAAATCCTATTCAAAAACGGTTTGGGATGGCTGCATTTATATGCTGAATCCAGAAACGGAAGAGATCCACTTATTAACAGGTGGACTCGCTTTTCCCAATGGAATTGCCATAGGACCCGGAGGAAAAAAACTCTATGTATGTGAATCTGCTCTGAACCGGATTACGGTTTTGCCGTTGGAAAATCCTGAAGAGCGTGAAGTTTTAATTAAACTTCCCGGTGGTGACCCGGACGGTATCGAATTTTATGATGAAAAAACACTCCTTGTCGCCCATTTTGGCGGTGGGAAAATGTACAGTATTGATATTGAGACAAAAACGGTCACTGATAGCCTGGAATTACCAGGAAAACGGGTAACAAATTGCGTGGTCAGTCCGGATAAAAAATATCTCTATATAACAGAAACCGAAACAAATGCCCTTTACCGGCTGCCGTTAAACCCCTGATTATTTGATCAGTGTTAGCTTTTTAATAGCTAATTTGCCCGAGTCCAGGTCTCTGAAGATGGCAAAATAAAGTCCGGATGGATAGGGTGAAGCATCCCAGGTGACCGTGTGATTTCCTCCCGACAGAGAGGTACCATCCAATAAAGTCTGTATGTGTTGCCCCTTCAGATTATAGATAAGAAGTTGTGCCTGGTGTATGGGAGGTGTTGAGAGTAAAAGTGTGGTTACAGGGTTGAACGGATTTGGGTAAGCTTCCGATAAATCGAAAGAAATAGCGATGTTGTCAAGTGTTGAAGAAGGGATTTCCTGGTCTGCAATCAGGTACCATTCTGCCGGATCAAGATGGATATCGCCATTGCCATTCGGATATTGAAATGTCAGGATTCCGTTATCAGCCGTCTCAAAATGAGCCAGAGCCAGTAATAAAGTGTCAGTATCATTCGATAAAAAATCCGTGGTTTTTACTGAGCCTTCAAGAATATCCATGTAAGCACTCTGAGGAGTACTTCCCCCGTCTGTCCATCCGTTCCAGCCATTGGTGCTCTCCTGCGCCAAAAAAGCAAGCCACTCCATGGAAGTCCCCGCTTTACTCCAGGGCATATTTACCATTGATGAAACCGGCCGGGCAAGAAAAACAAACACATCCTTGCCGATTTCGGGTGCACCGCTGGTCCCAATATAAATTTGTTCCCGGTTGATGTTCACATATAAAACAACCCCGTTTTCATTGTAGATGGGGTTCAGAGATTCTTCCGCATACCCATCTATCAAAAAGTTATCATTCACAAAACCTGTGTCATCAATACTGATATGGAAATCATCCCCGTTATTGTTGTTCCATGTATTATCAGCATAGCGAATGACGAAGTCCAGAGACGTAAACCGTCCCTCTGCTTTGCTGAAAGGTCCAAGCCTGATGATAAAAGAGTCAGAAACGGATGTTTCAAGAAAAGGTGTTTCTACAGCAGAACCGCTTGTACTTTGTGTTCCATCCGGATACAGAATAGCCGGGGGTGTTTGCCAGCCATTTACACCCCAATGTAGAACAGGTCCCGGTTTTGAACTTAAATGAATGATGGTAATCATGTCCTCTGCAGTCGGTTTAGCTGGAATCCAGGTCAGATTGTTTCGATCCCCGGAGGAAAATCCTTGATGAGAACCAATCCATACGTGCTCAATAATACTTTTGGCTTTGTTTCCGTGAATATCTTCAGCTTCTATATAATAATCCACCAGAACATTGAGTGTATCCGGTAATAAAGCCTGATAAAGAGTGGCTTTCACAAGAGGGAGAGGATCCGTTAGTGAAATCCGGTTTACAGGCTCCATAATCATGGTTTGCCATCCACTTACATCCATACCACCTGAATACCGTTCATTATGATCCGTTTCTGGGTTATTGATTCCATCGAGATCATAGCGGTATTTCAGAAGAACATAGTCCTGATTCTCTTCATGCCGGAGTCCACTGACATCATACACAAAGGTCCAGATCGTATCCCGGTTCGATTGGGGGATGGTCCATTCCGTCCCTCCTGGGTTGAAAGGTTCCCTTTGAGGATGAAAAAGGGTGGGGGCTGTATTTTCCTGTGCAGGAAGGAGGGATACAATGCTTTGATATGCCTGATTGACAGCCCGAGTTGGATGTGCATCCCAGCGACCTTCCTGACTACCATCCCAATACCAGTAACAGCTTGTTTGAGCGTTCATTAGATACTTCCATGCCGTTTGTACCGCCTCAGAGCCGGGATTTGCGGCTTCAGCTGTATATACAGCATTTTGTCCTGCTGTGACAACTGCCCAGCTGTTTCGGTCTGGACTGTAACCATTATAGGGATCCCCCAACCATTTTTTGAATTCAGGATCACCGTTATCGGCACCGCTCCAGCTTCCGTTTTCTACTTCAATAACATCCTCTGGATCCGGTGGAAACATGTCCAAATAATCCTGAATTGTTGTAAACTGAAATCGCTCACTGTTCTGAACAAGCCAATCGATGAAATTCTGAAAATTGCTATGGTAATAACTGTCTGTGCCTCCGCCGTAATTATCACCATCATGAGCCAGTACGATGAGTATCGGATGATTCGGATCTGTGTTATGGCTTTCCAGCTGGGACATAACGTTCTCATAATCCAATGCTCCAAATCCACCACGGCCGTCTTCATTGCCCAAGTAACGGTCTGCCGGTACAGCAATCATATTAAAGATTTCACCGGATTCGGGGTCAATATACTGTACATAATGGGGTTGCCGGGACCATTGAGCTGAAACCTGAGTAGGTGCCCAAATATTGTTTAATGAAATCCAGTCTCCCGGATCTGGATTCAATTGGTATGCCGGATTAGGTTCGTATAAATTTCCACCTGTATTGTATGGATAATGTTTACATGCTCTTTCAAAATGGATGTTATCCACCAGAACCCATTCAATTCCGGTTTCAATAAGTGCTGGAATCATCTCTTTACGAAAAGCGTTTTCAGGTGGGAAAATCCCTTTGGATGCAGGAAATCCCAATTCAGCCTGTATTGTTTCACGGTGCGCCTTTATCTGGTGAATGATATCCTTTGTGGGAACAAGTCCCATCAGGGGATGGTGATATCCAAAAGCTGTAAAATCAAGGCGTTGATGTCCTAAAGAGGTGGTTTTTAAAGAAAAATTATTCCAGCGTGTTTTCCATCCTGAAAAATTGCCGTT
>LGGY01000135.1 GCA_001509335.1 Fidelibacterota bacterium 46_43 | reverse complement strand
GCCGTAGCTTTAAACTTCTCTTTCTCCATATCAAAAGTCTCTTTAAATTAAACGCTTGCATTCAAAAGAAAGGTCTTATGGAAACAATCAGTAAATGGAGAGAATTCAATCAACGGCTGAAATATGTCCAATCCGTCATCCTCACAACCCACCTGAATCCCGACGGCGATGCCATCGGCTCTGAACTGGCTATGGCTTATCACCTGCGCCAACTGGGAAAATCCGTCTCCATTCTCAATCCATCACCCATGCCCGAGTCCCTTCGCTTTCTGGATGAAAACCATGAGATTACAACCTTTGTGAAAACGATTCATACCGGTGATGTAAACCGGGGGGATCTTGTAATTTTTCTTGATGTGGGGGATTTTGACCGGGCAGGCTATGTGGGACTGGCAGCACGGGAATCAGGCAAAGCCGTGATTTCCATCGATCATCATCCTCAAATATCCCATGAAAAGTACCTCCTGGCCATCGAAGATACCCATGCCTCTTCTACCGGTTATATGATCTATGATTATCTGAAGGCTTTCTACCCCAGCCACCTGAATCCTCCCATGGCCACTGCCCTCTACGTAGCCGTTATGACCGATACCGGTAATTTCAAGTTTTCCAATACACGGGCTGAAGATCACCACATGGCCGGAGACCTGATTGTATATGGTATCGATCCTTACAAGATGTATTGCCGGATTTATGAGCAGTTTTCGCCTGCCCGCATGAGACTCCTGGGACATGTCCTTCAGGATCTCCGTTTTGAGTCTGATGGCCGACTGGTCTGGTTTGTGATTTATCAAAAAATGATGGGAAAATACGGTGTTACCCATGATGACCTGGATGGTTTCAGCGATTTTATGCGCAGCATTGCCGGGGTAGAGGTGAGTGTCATGTTCAAGGAAATGGAGGACGGAAGTTGTCGGGTGAACCTCCGTTCAAAAGGCAGGGTGGTTATTCATAAAGTGGCTCAGCACTTCGGCGGAGGAGGACACCCTTTTGCCGCCGGGGCAAATTTGAAAAAAGGGATAGAAGAAGCCATCCCCGCCATCCTTAGCGATGTAAAACGAGCGATAGAGGGTACACCATGAAGAGTAGTAAATCACACATCACAATCGATGTGGCCAAAGGGTGTGGCTTTTGCGCCGGAGTCCGAAGAGCCGTCCAGATGGCTGAAAATGCTGCCCAAAAACACGGTCGAGTGACTATGCTGGGTGATATTGTCCACAACGAGGCAGTCATCCGGGATCTGGCCCGACAAGGGGTCCAGGTGGTGGATTCTCCCGATAAAATTCCCCACGATGCCCCTGTTCTTCTCCGGGCTCATGGCACTACACCGGCAGTGGAAGATTCACTCTACGGGCGGGGATTTACCATCCTCGATGCCACCTGTCCCCTGGTAAGGGAAATCCACAAAGCCATCCGGGAATTGGAAAAAGAAGGCCGCCGTTGCCTGATTGTCGGTGATCATGGTCACGATGAGGTGATTGGTATTGCCGGACAGGTGAAAGATGCGGTGGTGATTGAAACCCCGGAAGAAGCCCGAAATCTTCCGACCATAAAAAAGGCCGGTGTGGTATCTCAAAGCACCCAGACTCAGGCCAATTTGCAGGCCATTGTGGCCGAATTGATTCCCAGGGTGCTGGATTTACGGGTGGTGAATACCATCTGCGCACCCAGCCGCCTGAATCAGAAAGAAGCCGAACGGGTCGCCCGGGAGAATGAAGCGGTGATTGTCATTGGAAGTGAGACCTCTGCCAATACCAGGCGCCTGGAAGTTGTAATCCGTAAGCTGAACCCGAATGTCATCCGCATTGCCTCGGCGGATGAACTTGATATTGAGGGTTTAAAATCCGTACAATCAATAGGGATCACTGCCGGAGCCAGTACTCCTGATGCGGTGATCCGGGATGTGATAGAAAAAATTCAAACGATATGAGTGGAAAGAAGGACTGACATGGAAAAGAGTTCCTATGAAGTGAAAGTGGGCCTGGCGGAAATGCTCAAAGGCGGCGTCATTATGGACGTGACCAATGTGGACCAGGCGAAAATTGCCGAAGATGCCGGTGCAGCAGCCGTGATGGCCCTGGAACGGATTCCTGCCGATATCCGGGCTTACGGCGGCATCGCCCGGATGAGCAATCCGGAAATGATTCTCAAGATTAAAGAGGCTGTCTCTATCCCCGTTATGGCTAAATGCCGTATCGGACATTTTGCCGAAGCCCAGATACTGGAAGAACTGGGGATTGATTTTATTGACGAATCGGAAGTGTTGACGCCTGCCGATGAAGAAAACCACATCTGGAAACACGATTTTAAAGCACCTTTCGTCTGTGGTTGCCGGGACCTGGGGGAAGCCCTCCGGCGGATTGGCGAAGGGGCCGCAATGATGCGGACCAAAGGTGAAGCAGGTACCGGCGATATCGTGGAAGCGGTCCGGCACATGCGGGAAGTCAACCGGGGTATTCGGCGTCTCCAGATGATGGATAAAGAAGAATTGATGGCGGAAGCCAAACGCCTGGGTGCACCTTTTTCCGTAGTGGAAATTGTGGCACAGAAAGGCCGCCTGCCCGTCCCCAATTTTGCTGCCGGCGGCATTGCAACCCCTGCGGACGCCTCCCTTATGATGCAATTGGGTGCCGAAGCGGTTTTTGTAGGGTCGGGTATCTTTAAATCCGAAGATCCTTCCGCCCGGGCGGAAGCTATTGTGAAAGCTGTGACCTATTACACCGATCCGGCTGTGCTTCTGGAGGTCTCGAAAGGACTCAAAGACGCCATGCTCGGCAGGCCTGCCAAAGGATTACCCGACGATGAACAGCTGGCTAAACGGGGGTGGTAAGTGCTTCAAATCGGTGTGCTGGCTATTCAGGGTGCCTTTCATAAACATGCAGAGACCCTGAAAGCCCTCCAAACCCAACCGGTAATTGTTAAATATGCTGCGGACCTGGCACATCTGGACGGGCTCATCATCCCTGGCGGGGAATCTACCGTCATTACTCGTCAATTGGGATACCGCCTGGCCTGGGAGGACCTCCACGCCTTTGCCCAGAAAAAAGCGGTTTTTGGAACCTGTGCCGGACTCATTATGCTGGGAAAGGGCTGCACCGATCCACGGGTGCGGCAGTTGGGACTCCTGGATGCGGTGATTGAACGGAATGCTTACGGTTCCCAGATTGAATCCTTTACGGAAGATATAACCCTTTCCTTTGATGAGCATCCCTTTCATGCCGTCTTTATCCGGGCTCCGAAAATCCTCAAAGTGGGTAAGGAAGCAGAAATTGTGGCCACCTTTCGGGGTGAAGCGGTGATGGTTAGGCAAAAACACCTCCTGGGTGCCGCTTTTCATCCCGAACTCACCAATGACGTCCGGGTCCATGACTATTTTATCCGGCACTGTGTAACCCAATCCGGGAAGTGATATGGAATACCAATACCTGAACGGGGTCAATACCCCGGCTGATCTGAAAAAGCTCAATGTGAATGAACTTAAGATCCTGGCTGATGAGGTCCGGGATTTTATTATTGAAACGGTGAAAAAAACCGGCGGGCATCTGGCCCCCTCCCTGGGGGTGGTGGAACTGACTATCGCCCTCCTGTATGTATTTGACCTGCCCGAGGATAAAATTATCTGGGATGTGGGCCACCAGGCCTATGCCTATAAAGTCCTGACCGGCCGGCGGGATAAACTCCACACCCTCCGCCAGTACGGCGGCATCAGCGGTTTTTTAAAACGATCTGAAAGTGAATACGATGTGTATGGCGCTGGACATGCATCCACGTCTATCTCTGCTGCCCTGGGTTTTTCCGTGGCCAATGAACTTCTGGAACAACCCGGGAGGATTCTGGCGGTGATCGGAGATGGTTCCCTTACAGGCGGACTGGCTTACGAGGGACTGAATAACCTGGGGAATATGAAAAAACAGATGATTACCATCCTCAACGACAATGCCATGTCCATCTCTCCTAATGTGGGTGCCATGTCCAAATATCTGAACAAGATTGTGACAGATCCTATTTATAACCGTATCCGGGATAAGATCTGGAACCTGACCAGCAGGCTTTCCCTGGGGGAATTTATGCTGCGGAGCGGACTCAAAAAGCTGGAGGAGAGTCTGAAAAACATCCTGTTGCCCGGCATTCTTTTTGATGAAATGGGCGTGCGCTATTTCGGTCCCGTGGATGGCCACGATATCCAGGCTCTGGTAACCATGTTCCGCCGCCTGAAGGATATCAAAACCCCTATTCTGGTCCACGTGATTACCAAAAAGGGGAAAGGTCTCACGGAAGCGGAAGACGACCCCACCACCTTTCACGGTATTCAGGGCGGCAAGGTAGGACCCAAACCCAAGGCTCCGACTTATACCCACGTGTTCGGTCACACTGCTGTGGAACTGGCGGAAAAAGAACCCAAAGTGGTGGCTATAACTGCCGCCATGCGGGAAGGGACAGGACTTATTGAATTTGACGAGAAATTTCACAACCGCTTTTTTGATGTGGGGATTGCTGAAGGCCATGCCGTCACTTTTGCTGCCGGAATGGCAGCCAATGGTCTCCGGCCTATTGTGGCTATCTATTCCACCTTTATGCAGCGGGCCCTCGATCCCCTGATGCATGATGTGTCCCTCCAGAAACTCCCCGTGATTTTTTGCCTGGACCGGGCAGGACTCGTAGGCGCTGACGGACCCACACACCACGGTGTTTTTGATCTCTCCTATATATCCATGCTGCCCAATGTGATTGTCGCCGCGCCGAAAGATGGAAACGAACTCCGGAATCTCATGCATTCCGCCCTGACGGTGACGGATAAACCCTATGTGATTCGCTACCCACGGGATGAAGCGGTCCGCTTTGAGCCGAACCGTGAACCTGAAATAATCGAACCCGGTACCTGGGAAATCCTCCAGAAAGGCAAAAAACTTGCCCTCATTGCCACCGGATCCATGGTGTATGAGTCCGAACTGGCCCTCCGCATGCTGGCCGGAGTAATCCCCGATGTGACCTTTGTCAACGCTCGTTTCATCAAGCCCATGGATACAGACCTCCTGAAACAGCTGGCCGAATCTCATAAGATTCTTTTGACGGTGGAAGAAAATGCCCCTGCCGGTGGTTTGGGTCAGCAGATCCGGGCTCTGTGCAACCACAGTGGGAAAACACGTGTGGTGAATATGACACTCCCCGATGCCTATATCCCCCATGGCAAGCGCACTGAATTACTGAAAGAGGCGGGACTCTCTGCCACCCAAATTGCCGATACTCTGAAAGAATTACTGAAATAAGGACGGGCGTGATTCGTTTTAAGACATCTTCTCCGGCTTTTTATGCCGATTTGCACCTCCATTCTACTGCCTCGGACGGACAACTTTCACCTGCCGCTGTGGCCCAAAAACTTACCCGCAAAGGGGTCATGGCTGCCTCCCTTAACGATCACGATACAGTCCGTGGCTTTGCCCCTTTCCAAAAAATGTTCCGGGGTATTGCCATCCCCGGCGTGGAACTCTCGGTCCTTCATGAGAAGGTTGATTTTCACCTTCTGGGATACGGTTTTGATCCGGGAGACTCCTCCCTGAATGAAAAACTGGGCTATTACCGGAAGGTCCGTCACGAACGCATGACCAAAATAGTAGCAAAATTGCAACATTTAGGACTCCCCATCCGTAAGGAAGAGGTGGAAGCAGGTCTGCGAACTGACACGGCTGCCGGCCGGCCCCATATCGCCCGGGTCATGGTGGAACGGGGCTGGGTGAAATCCGTCAACGAGGCCTTCGAAACCTATCTGGATTACGATAAACCGGCTTATGTCCCCAAGGCGAAAATGAGTTTTGACGAAGGACTGGATTTGATTCACGCCGCCAAAGGCATCGCCGTTTTGGCACACCCCGGAAAAAGCAGTCCAAACGGATTAACCCCCCTTCTCAACCATCCCCGGCTGGATGGTATCGAGGTGTGGCACCCTGATCACAACGAAGCAATGGCTGAATCCCTGTTAAAAATTGCTGTAAACAATGGAAAGATTCCAACCGGCGGATCCGATTTTCATGGCTCCCGTCCCGGAGCTCAGGCCTCCCTGGGAGAATTCGGCCTGGATATCCGCCGCTGGATGGATTTTAAAGAAACCTTAAAAGAACGTAAAACCTTCATCGCAACCTATGTGTAAAACCATGCAGATTGATTCCCTTACCCTGGGCATTTTTCAGTCCAATACGTATTTCCTTACCGAAGCCGGTGAAACACTCATCATCGATCCGGGCGACCGGGGACAAAAAATTCTGGATTTTATACGGGAAAATGAGCTGAATCCCGTTGGTATTGTGTGCACCCATGCCCACCTGGATCATATCATTTCCGCACCCCTGATTATGAAAGAATACGCCATCCCCTGTTTCCTCCATAAAAAAGAACGGGAGGTGCTGAAATACCTCAAAACCATGTGTGAACAGTTTCACATGCCTTATCACGGAGAACCAAAACCTGTCACCTGGCTGGATGGAAAAAAGCCCCTGAAGGCAGGACATTTTAACCTTCCCTACCGGCACACCCCCGGACACACACCCGGAGGAATCATTCTTGTGACGGATTCCGGCGTTTTTACCGGCGATACCATTTTTTACCGCTCCGTAGGCCGAACCGACTTTCCCGGAGGAGATCATGAAGCCCTCATGACATCTATCCGGGATCATATTTTTACACTTCCCGGCGAGACCATCCTCTATCCAGGACACGGACCGGCTACCAGCGTAAACCATGAAAAACAACATAACCCCTTTACCACCAAACTCTGAAAAAAAGCGGTTTTCACCCACGGGGTTTCTTATCTTTGATTATGACAGAATGGTCAGTCCTGGCACATAAAGTGCATCGGTACATCACGGAAGAAAAACTCCTTACCCCGGGAGAGCGGCTTTTGGTGGCCTTCTCCGGCGGGAGGGACAGTGTGGCATTATTGTATCTTCTTCACGAATTGGCTCCGGCCTGGGGCTGGCACCTGGTGGCGGGACATGTCAATCACGGATTGCGTTCCGGTGCCGATTCCCGGGAATCCGCACTCTGCCGTCATATCGTCCACGAGCTGGAAATTCCCCTACGGGAAGGAAAACTTACCATTCCTCCATCGGGCAACCTGGAACAAACTGCCCGTGACATGCGCTACGACCTTCTCGAATCCTGGGCTAAGGAGGAAAATTGCACCGCCGTGATCACCGGCCATCACATGGATGATCAGGCCGAGACTATCCTCTATCGTATATTGAAAGGATCAGGCTTTCACGGCCTTCAGGGGATTCACCCCGCCAGAGGAACTATTCGCCGCCCCCTTTTACGTGTCTCCCGCCAGGAAATCGATGCCTACTGCCTGACCCGCGGACTCCTCTATGCCGAGGATCAATCCAATAAGGATGAATCCTTTACCCGCAACCGCATCCGCTATACCATCCTCCCCTACCTGAAAAAAACAGGGTTCCCTGCCGTCTCAGACCATCTTGTCAAACTGGCCGATTCAGCATCTTTGGCATACCGTGTTTTGAAATCCTACCTTCGCGAGGATCTGGACCGCCTTTTTTCTCCCCATCCGGAGGGATGGAACCTCAATCTGGATCGGTGGCGTACCCTCGGGGCAGACCGTCAACGGGCTTTATTGAAAGAGTTTTTTTCTCAGGAGGATAACATTGCCCACGTGAGCCGCGAAACCCTGGATCAACTGACCGGGTTTTTGAAGGAGGCAGATAAAGGACGCGTTTTTCAGGTGGATGATCAACACCGGGTGGTTGTGGAATCCGATCATGCCCTCTTAACCACCGGTGTGGATTCAGGAAAAAAGACCCTGTGGAAACCTAAAACTACTGTAGCATGGACCTCTTGGATCACACTGGTATGGAAAAAAGCACCTGTTCCCGAAAAATGGGAAACAAATCCCGCCGAAGCTTATTTTGCTGATGATTTAATTCATATAAAAGTGTATATTCGAGTATGGAAAGCGGGAGACCGCCTGGAACCCATGGGGAAAGGAAAGCATCTGGTGAGTGATTTGCTCAAAGATGCCCGCATCCCGGCCCTCATTCGACCTCACTATCCTGTGGTGACAGACGGTCAAAACATTCTCTGGGTCCCGGGCGTTCGCCGGAGTGTTCATTATCCCGTCCCTTCCGGAGCGGCATCCTGCGTAAAACTCACCTGCACCCTGCAAAAGGAGACCTATGAGCTCATCAAAAAAAAATCTGATCATTGATCACGAAGGACCTTTTCAAGGACAAAAACTCGACTGCCTTTTCAGCGAACAGGAGATTCAGGCCCGGGTGAAAGAACTGGCTGACCAGATCTCTCATGACCTGAAAAACGCAAAGAAACCGCCTATCCTCGTGGGAGTCCTGAACGGTAGCCTCTTTTTTATGGCTGATCTTATGCGGGCTATGTCCATCGAAGCGGAGATGGATTTTATCAAAATCTCTTCCTATCACCACACGTCGTCCACAGGAACCGTCCGTCTGGTCAAGGATATCAGTGCCCAGATTACGGATCGGGATGTGTTGATTGTGGAAGATATCGTGGATACGGGACTCTCCATCAATTTTCTCCGGAACCGCATGCTCTCCAACGCTCCCCATTCACTCCGGGTGGTGACCTTTCTCTATAAAAAGGAGGTAAGTCAGTTAAAAAAGGAACCGGAATACATTGGATTCGTTATACCTAATCGCTATGTAGTGGGATATGGACTGGATCTGGACCAGAAATATCGGACACTTCGTGATATTTATGCTTTTGCACCCGACAACAAACAGGAATGATGATGAAAGAAACACCCGTTAAAGATCAAAAGAAAAATCAAAGCTCCAACCGCCAACCGGGGGGGTCACGCAGACCTGTCCCACCTGGAAAACGTCCGTCTCAGGGAGGCCGTCCACCTCATGGTGGCAGTGGTCCTGGACAAAAATCCGAGGGTGAACCCGGTTTCGACTGGAAAAAAGCCCCCAAGACACCTCTCATCTGGATTTTTATTATCGTCGCCGTGATTTTTCTGGCCAATATATTCGCCAGCAATACCATTGGTGAACGGGAAATTACCTATACCCAGTTTAACGAATACCTGGAAGCAGGACAGATCCGGGAAGGGGAGATCATAGGCAATGAATTCCACGGCGTGCTTAAATCCCCCCAAACCATCACAGTGAATGGCACCCAGTTTGAATTCACCCGTTTTACCCTCATCATTCCCTTTGTGGATAGTCCCATGCTGGAAAAATGGAATGAATACGGGGTGAATTACACCTTTAAAGAGCAAACCGCCGACTGGACCCAAATCCTCATCGGTATTATTCCCTGGATTCTCATTATCGGTCTTTGGATTTTCTGGATGCGTCGCCTACAGGGGGATGGAAGCGGACAAAAGGGCATTTTCAGCTTCGGCAAAAGTCCCGCCAAGATGTTCAATCCGGAAAAAACCCAGGTGACCTTCAATGATGTGGCCGGTTGTGAAGAAGCCAAGTATGAATTGCAGGAGATTATCGAATTTTTGAAAGATCCCGATCGTTTTCAGCGTCTGGGCGGAAAAATCCCCAGGGGTGCCCTCTTGCTGGGTCCTCCCGGCACCGGCAAG
This sequence comes from Fidelibacterota bacterium 46_43, assembly GCA_001509335.1. Taxonomy (GTDB): domain Bacteria; phylum Fidelibacterota; class Fidelibacteria; order Fidelibacterales; family Fidelibacteraceae; genus Fidelibacter. Next base: position 12,523 of record LGGY01000135.1, on the reverse strand, counting down.
ACTCTTCTGGCCAAAGCGGCTGCCGGCGAAGCAAAGGTCCCTTTTTATGCCATCTCCGGGGCTGATTTTGTGGAGATGTTTGTAGGCGTAGGTGCCAGCCGGGTGCGCGGACTCTTTGAGCAGGCTGTAAAAACATCTCCCTGTATTATATTTATTGATGAAATCGACGCTGTGGGGCGCCAACGCGGGGCCGGACTCGGTGGCGGACACGATGAGCGGGAACAGACCCTCAATCAGCTCCTGGTCCAGATGGATGGCTTTGATTCCGATTCCAGCGTCATCGTCCTGGCAGCTACCAACCGCCCCGATATCCTGGATAAAGCTCTCCTCCGCCCCGGGCGTTTCGACCGCCAGATTGTGGTGGATATTCCCGGTGTGAACGGACGGGAGGGAATCCTCAAGGTTCATACCAAACATATTCCCTTGGCGAAAGATGTGGACCTGAAAATTCTGGCCAAAAGCACCCCCGGTATGGTAGGAGCCGATTTGGCCAACATGGTGAATGAAGCCGCCCTTCTGGCTGCCCGGAAGGGCAAAAAAGCCGTGGAAATGCGGGATTTTGAAGATGCCAAGGATAAGGTCCTCATGGGTGCCGAACGGCGATCCATGATTATCAGCGACAAGGACAAGAAGATTACGGCTTATCACGAGACGGGACACGCCCTGGTGGCTCTTTTCCTGCCTGAAGCCGATCCGGTCCACAAAGTCTCCATCATTCCCCGTGGACGGGCACTGGGGGTTACCCACATCATGCCTGTGGATGACAAGCACAACTACTCCCGAAACTATATTCTTTCCCAATTGCAGGTGCTGTTAGGCGGCCGAGCAGCCGAGGAGATCGTCTTTGAGGATATTACCACAGGCGCCGCCAACGATTTGGAACGGGCTACAAACCTCGCCCGGAAAATGGTCTGTGAATGGGGGATGAGCTCTAAACTGGGTCCCCTCACCTTCGGTAAACAGAATGAGGAAATCTTCCTGGGACGTGAATTCGGCCGCACCGCCGATTACAGCGAAAAAACCGCCCAGGATATCGACAACGAAATCTCCGAAATTGTCACTTTCGCCCACGACAACGCCAAAAAAATCCTTACCGACTATCTGGACCTTCTTCACAAGGTGGCTGATGCCCTCCTAAGCCGTGAAATGCTTGATAACCAGGAACTCCTGGAAATTGTCCGTGAATCCGGTATCGACATTGATCCTTTGGTGAAAGGCCTTCCTTCAACTCCTGCTGCAGAGAATAACGAGGAACGAGGGACGAGTAACGAGTAGCGGGGTAGGAGTGCCAGGATAGCATCCTTCAGGGTACTTGACGCGAACAAACAACTGGATTTATCCCGAAGGTAAGATAACCCCGGACATCGTTCCATGGAAAATGAACTTCAGGCAGGAGAAAAACAGGCTTCAATAGGTCTGACTCAATAAGCCAAGATGACTTAGGATACATGCAAGAACTCACAACGATATCCCTCAAAACTCTCCTTCACCGCATCGGTGTCCATTCTGCAGGCATCAAAATTATGTTGCCGAAGGGTCGGTTTCGTGTGGTGCTGATCCGGGATCTGAAACCGGTAACTGCCAATATCCTCAAGCAGGAATGCCTGGCCCTGGGAGCCGAATGTGCCCTCCATGAACACAGCATTACACACAAAGTGGATAAAACCCATGCCATCATTATGGCTACTGAATCACAGTACCGGCGGCTTATAGATAATTTGAAAATTCAGCCCTTCGGACTCCCCCAAATAGGGATAGATCTGGAAAATTTGCTGTTTACGCCAGCCAATACATATCTTCACATGGCCCATGGTCAGTCTTTGGATCTTACCGAAAAGACGGCTGTTATGGGCATTTTGAATCTCACACCGGATTCCTTTAGTGACGGAGGTCAATTTATATCCCGGGGCCACGCCCTGAAGCGGGCGGAGGAGATGATCACTGAAGGCGCGGATATTATCGATATCGGGGGCGAATCCACCCGTCCCGGCGCCGAAGCTGTCTCCGAAAACGAAGAACTGGATCGTGTAATTCCGGTTGTCGAGGCGCTTGCCGGAACGGTGCCCCTGATCTCTGTGGATACCACCAAAGCAGCCGTGGCAGAGGCTGCCCTCAACGCCGGCGCCCACATCATCAACGATATCTTTGGTTTTCACCAGTCTCCTGAACTGGCTCATATCGCTGCAAAACATCAGGCCGGGGCGATTCTCATGCATATCAAAGGTAACCCCCGGACCATGCAGAAAAATCCCCAATACGACGACCTGATGGGGGATATTCTGGACTGGCTGGCGGAAAGCATCCAAATCGCTGTAAAAGCCGGTCTCCCCCAAAATCATCTGGTGGTGGATCCAGGTATCGGTTTTGGAAAAACTCCGGAGCATAACCTGGAAATTCTCCGGCGCCTGGGCGAACTGTCAAGCCTGAAAGTTCCCATTCTCATCGGTGTATCCCGGAAATCGTTTATCGGTAAAATTGACGGGTCCCATGTGACGAATCGCCTTGGCGGATCCCTTGCCGCTGCCGTAACTTCCGTTTTAAACGGTGCGTCCATTGTGCGGGTCCATGATGTGAAAGAAACGGTTCAGGCTATGCGCATGGTGGATGCCATATCACGAGACAAGCATGATTGATCTCTTCCATATTGGATATCTTACGGTGACTCTCCTGGATATCATCGATATTCTGTTGGTAACGGGGCTCATTTATGTGATTTATACCTTTTTCCGGGATTCCCGGGCCAAGCAGATGGTGGTAGGGCTTATTCTTCTTATCTTGCTGGGATCCTTTGCCCGATTGCTCAATCTACAAGCCCTTTCCTGGATTCTGGGCAGCCTTCAGACTGCCTGGCTGATCTTTTTTGTCATCGTGTTTCAACCCGAACTCCGGCGCATTCTTCTTATTGTGGGGCAAAATCCCCTGGTCCGGCGGCTCTTTTCTCCAGAGACCTTCGACCTTACGGAAGAACTCATCCACAGCGTGATGGAACTCCAACGGCGGAAAATTGGGGCACTCATTGTGGTCCTCAGGGATTTGGGACTCAAAACCATTGTGGAAAAAGGTGTGCCTATCAACGGGACCCTCTCCACACAACTCATTTTATCCATTTTCAATACCGATTCGCCTCTCCACGACGGGGCCATTATCGTCTACCAGGATCAGATCATTGCTGCTAAATGTATTCTGCCCCTCAGTGAAAATATCGATGTGGATCCTACCATCGGTACCCGCCATCTGGCAGCCCTGGGACTCTCGGAAGAGAGCGAAGCCTTTGTGATTATTGTGTCCGAAGAGACAGGAAAAATTTCTACCGCCTTCCGGGGTATTTTAAAGCGGGGACTCGATGAACCAGCCCTCCGGACGGATTTAATTAAATTTTTGTCAGGTCGTAATGTTTAAATACCGCGTTTTACATCCCTTTATTCTTCTCATGGTACCTCTCCTGGTTCTGGGAGCAGGTTTTCAGCGTCTGGAAGAGGAGGGACGCATCACCCTTTCCTGGGAAGGGAACAGCAAGGATCTGGCCAACGATCCCCAGGCTGTTATGCTGGATGTAAACGGGTACTGGGTCCCGGCTGCCGTTTTCCTCTTTCAGGGCAATCCCCGGACTGTCTCCATCCATGCGGATATCCTTGAGGAAAAAAATATAACCCTCGACACACCGCACCTGCCTGTCCGGGAAAAAGCCACCGGCGCCGGACGGGAGATCATAGAAAAAAATCCTCAAAAACGCATCAACAAACCCTGGGATATCCATCCCCTCCCGGGTGGAGGCTTTTCCCTCACTGTGTATCCGCTCATTCCTGCTTCAGCCACTACCGGCCGTGAAATTACCCGGCTGACCCTCACACTCACCGACGGATCCGGAAAGTTGGTGCCATATATCGAAAAAGACCGTCATGTCCGCCCGGTGCTGAAAAAAACACAGAATTCCCACATTCATGCTCCCTTTGCCAATGTACGGGTCTCCAAACCGGGCATGGTCCGCATTGACGGCTGGATGCTTTCCGATGCCGGGGTGGATATCCGGAATGTCCGGCCTGACAGGATTCAGATTTTTCACCATGGCGAAGAACAACCGGCCCGGGTTATTGCCCGTTCGCCGGAACGCCTGGCTTCCGATGATCAGATCCTGGTCTGGCTCGATTCCCTGGCCAATCCCTACGGGACCTATCGCCATAATCCCCACAGTCCCTATGACGTGCTTCAACTTACATGGAACCGGGCAAAAGGACTCCGCTTCACCGAAGAATCAGGTGAAGTCACAGGCAATGCCGATTATCAGCCCGAAAGTTTTACCGGGATTACTCGCCTGGAACGGGCTGAACGCTGGGAAAAACTCTCTCAGGTGGATCAGGATAAGATGTCCGAAATCTCAGACCACTGGTTTTTCGGCAATCAGATCATTGCCGGTACTTCCGATACCTTTCTTATTCCTCTCGATCATCCCAAACAGAATTCCGAACGCCAGGTGAAAATCCGCCTGAAATTTCAGGGAATTACCTACGGTGCCCCAAAGCATGAACTTACCGTCCTCCTCAATAACCGCTTTCTGGCGGTGGATAACTGGGAGGGACAGAAAGAAAAAATTGTCACCAGCGAAGGACAAAATTTTTCCCACGGCCACCTGCGTAACGGAGATAATCAACTGACCGTGGTGATGTCCGGTGATCCAACCATCGACCGGCTCTACGACATGGTCCTCCTGGACTGGGCTGAAATCGAATATGAACGCTATTTCCGAACTTCCGGGGATCAGCTCCGGTTTCAAACTCCCGTGGAAACAGGCCCCGGTGAGTATCTGTACGCACTCAATGGCTTTTCAGCCCCCGATGTGATGATTCTGAAAAACGACCGTTTCTGGCTCAGGGACTATGTGGTCTATTACGATGCTAAATATCAGGGGTACTCTGTGCTCTTTCAGGATGAATCCCTTACCGGCCGGGAGGTTTATACTGCCGTGGGGCCTGAAGGTCTGGTCCCTGCCGATACGGTGATTTACCGGGATCCGGCTGAAGAGACCTTTACCGCTGCCGAAGGAGATTATATCATCATCACTCATCCGGATTTTATGGAGAGTCTGGAGGATTTCATTGATTTACAAACCGATCGGGGATTTACGCCTGTCGTGGTGGATGTAACCCGCCTGTACGACCGCTATACCTGGGGGAACCGGACTCCCTATGCCATCCGGAATTATCTGAAAGAGGCCTGGGATACCTGGAGCATCTGTCCCCGCTATGCACTGCTTATAGGAGATGCCGGAGCAACCGGCCGATCCACCGAAAAAGAGGGTATGCTGATTCCTACCCAATTTTTTCAAACCTACCGTTACGGAGCCTGTATCACCGATACCTGGTTTGGTGATGTGGATGAAGATCTCTATCAGGAAATTATCATCGGTCGTCTGCCGGTCCGGGATACGGAGCAGCTCACCAACGCGCTGGCCAAACTCCGGACATGGCATGAAAAACCCGTGGTGGATAACTGGCTCAACCGCATTGTTATGATTGCCGGTTATGAAGATGAATTCAAACAGCAAACCGAATCCGTGATCAGCCAACAAATGCCTGACGGGGTCCAGATCGATCGCCTGTATATCAATCCCAGTGCCGAAACAGGTCCTTTTTATGGAACCACGGCTACTTTGTCCGATTTTATCAATGCAGGACGTCCCCTGATCAATTTTCGCGGACATGGGGGCGGGGCCGTGTGGTCGGATCGGAGCCTTTTTACACTGGATGATGTGGAAGGATTGGAAAATAGCGAAAAACCCTGTGTGATTACATCTTTTACCTGTTTTACGGCGGCGTTTGAAACGGAACGGAGTCTGGGTGAAGGCCTTATCCGCCTGCCAAATGGTTCGGTGGGGTTTCTGGGTTCTTCCGGCCTGGGTTGGGTGGTGAATGACTATTTGATGCTTCAGGCCATTTATCAATACCTTTTTGAAGAAGATGTATCTTTTGGACGGGCTGTACAGCGGGGTAAACTTCAGTATGTATCCACCACCGGCTGGGCGACCCATGCCCAAACCGGTTTTTATCAGTACAATATTCTGGGGGATCCCTCCATTGTTTTACCCTTTGAGGATGCCAAAAACACACTGGAAATCACACCTCCCGATGCCGCACCCGGTGAAACCGCCACTCTGGAAATCCCTGGGTTTTCCGCACCCTCTGCCGCCCTGGACCTGACGTACAGGGGAAGCCGCGATAACAAACATCCCATCATACAAAACCGCCTTTTGAAACCGGCTTCGGGCTCCCGACTCACAATTACGCTTCCGGATACTATAAATGCCGAAAGAGGTGATGTCACCGTTTTTTATTGGGATGAAACTGACAGAACGTACCGGGCCGGCCATGCCCCCCTCAGTTTCGGAGCTTCCGTAATTTATGACCCGTCGTTTACCGGCAATCCACCGGAAATCGGCGGACAGGCATCGGTGCAGGTAAAAGTTTTCGATTCCCAGGGTGTGAATAGCGTGTTGATCCGATGGCAGGATGGGAGTGAAGAACTGCTGACATCCAAGGGCAATGATCTCTACGAATCCGGTTCGATTCTTTGGGATTCTCCTGCAGGAAAAACCTTCACCATCCGTGTTGTGGATGGCACCGGACAGGAGACGCACTCAGAGCCCTTTACCCTTAAACCTCTTCCCGGTGCGGATCTGACCATATACAGCGTGACACCTTCTGGTGACGGCCTTCGCCTGACCCTGGGCTCCACCGTGGATGATGAAATTACCGCCCGGGCCCAATGCACCATTTCCGGACAGCCACTTCAGACAGATACCCTGCGCCTTATCAAAGGTGTCGGGAATTATATACCGGATTGGATCATTCCCTACGGAGACGTTCCCATCTCCCTTGACATTTTCCCCCTGGAGTACCTGGAAACCGACTCCTCAGATAATGTGTGGACCGATACCCTGATGAATCACTGGCTGAAAGCGGATGAAAACGGGTTTGCTGCTTATCCTCAGGGACTTTCACTAAGCCATCCCTGGTTTCAGACACTTAACGTTTCCACCGAAATCAGTTCTGTGGTTGCTGGCATTACTTTGGTAGATACCCTTTTCGACCTGACTTCTGCCGGGGCGGAGATGGATTCCCTTCAGGCCCTTTATCTGGATTTTGAGTCGCCTGGTGTAAGTTATACGATTACCTGTCCTGCCGGCACAGACACAACCCGGCTCCCGGCAGTATACGATCCCAAATCCAATCGCCTTTTATCGCTTATTCCCGTGGAAAACGGTTACCGTGGTACCATGTCCGGCTATGTTCTCCGGGTCCGTCCCCTGGATGCCCAGGGGCCCAACATCGAAATCACCGTTAACTCCCGGGAAATTCTGCCCGGATCCTACGTTTCAGACGGAGCCCGCTTTTCAGCCATCATTACCGATGATAAAACGGTTCATCCCGATCCTCTTACCTGGGGTGTGTGGCTGGACGGGGAAAAATTGACGGATGGCGCCGTGAAATGGGTCCTCGATCCCTCCGGACGACGCCTGGGACTCAATTTCAGTCCCGATTTTACCCCGGGGAAAACCCACACCCTGGCTGTCCGGGCCATGGATGGCATGGGCAATGAAACCCGTTCGCCGGAGTATGAACTCCTTACAACCGGTTCTGCACAGATTATCGATTACGGCTGTTTTCCCAATCCCTTCGGTGCCCGGACCCAGATTATTTATGAACTCACCTCCCAGTTTGATGAGGTTTTTATCGATATTTACACCCTCTCAGGCCGGCGAATTCTTCGCATCGACCGCTTTAATGCCGAAACTGACCTGCCCCTTAATGATGTGGGTTATCACGAGGTTCCCTGGTATGGCCGGGACAAAGACGATGAATTTGTAGCAAACGGAGTCTACTTTTATCGCATACATGGCATTATTTCCGCCGAACGCTTTTCTGCCCGGGGAAAGGTGGTGAAACTGAAATGATAAAACGATGGGTGTACATACTCCTTTTGAGTACATCTACCCTTTGGGCCGGTAAATACGGGGATGCCTTTATGATTGCCGCCTATCCTGCTGCCGCTATGGGAACAGGACACATCGGGGTGACCCAGTTAACGGGTATACGGGCTGTACCTATAAACCCTGCCGGACTTTCCTACGGTCGCAAGATGGAAACCTACTTCCAGTACAATGCCCTGTTTGGTCTGGGTTTTCAATATGCCCTGGGCTATAAAAACCGTTATGGCGATCACTGGCACTGGTCCATCCTCTGGAACCGGGTAGGTGTAAATGCCATCGAAGAACATCCGGATTTAGGTTCTATGACCACCCTGGAACGGCGGGACTTTGTCCGTACCCAGGCAGGAACCTATCCCACTTTTGACAGCCGGGAGGATCTGATTACCCTCACTCTGGGTCGCCATATCCGCCACCGCATTGATCTGGGCTGGCAATATGACGAGTTTTTTATTGAAAATCCTGTAGGGATCTCCGTAAAGGTATTAAATAAGTCAATTTATGGCGAATCAGCCCGGGGCATTGGTGCCGATGCGGGACTCCGTTTGATTATCCCCGGGAATGAAATTTTTTATATCCGCAACATGGGTGAGATTATCTTCGGTGTAACAGCTCAGAATGTTTACTCCACCGGCATCTACTGGACCACAGGACATGTGGATCAGGCCCGGATGCGCATGCTCTGGGGGTTAGCACTCCATCAACCGGTCCGTTTTCTCTATTCCGATTTGCGCCTTATGGTGCAGAATGTCTGGCTTGATGACCCGGCCTTCCGCTGGGGTGTGGAGTGGGAGATTATGGATGTACTGGCTTTTCGCCTGGGCAAAGACGACCTGAGCATGAATGCCGGTGCCGGTGTGCGCTTCCCCATGGGAAAATATCACCTGATCGTGGATTATGCTTTCCAGGACCATCCCCTGGATGTGGGACATAAGGTTTCACTGACCCTGACCCGGGAGGATGCCGAATGAAAGCGAAACGGTTTGGAATCCTCCTGTTGGGATTGCTGCTGTTATCCACTGTTGGATGTGAGGATGTGGAAGATCCCAATCCGCCACAAAGACCTTTTATGGTGCCCAAATCCCTGCCCTGGGAATATAAAGAAACGGGCATTGATGCCGACGATAAGATGGTGGGTATCTACCTGGAATGGTACCGGAATCCTGATCCGGAGCTGGAAGGCTACATCATTTTCCGGGCGCCGGATACCAGTGAAACAGGTGAACTGGACTTTTTTGCCATAGATACGGTCTATGCCTATTCCCTCAATCCTGCCCTCTCCGATACAGAGTATGTGGATACGGATATTGAATTCGGCACCCTCTACTACTATTATATCCGGGCTTTGGATGTTTCGGAAAACAAAAGCGAACCTTCCGACACTGTCCGCTATAACCTAACACCCTCTCCCGGGGATTGTAAGCCGAATCTTTCGGAAAAAGCATCGGTGAAGCCTGAATTCAGCTGGAAATTCTCCAATGACTTTCAATATTCCATCAATTATTATTATATTCGCCTTGAAAATATCACGACCCGTCAAATCGTGTGGTTCTACGGAGTGCCCCGCTTTGATTATACGGGTCAGGGCCAGTCGGTGACCTTTAACACAGATGGTAAAGCCACGGAATCGGTCCTCTCGCCCAATCATACTTACCGCTGGAAAGTCGATGCCATCGGACGCCAGGATCCGGCCGGCTTTGAAATCGAAGGCAGTGAAAGTCCATGGATAACCTTTCAGGTAAAGGAATGAACATGATGAAAAAATTTGGGATCACACTCGTACTCTTCACCCTTTTTACGGGAAGCCTCAGCGCCCAGAATGTGGGGTCTATGACTTCCAGTGGATACAACCTGGGGCGTCAGGAACAGACGGAACTTCTCTATCCCGTAAAAATCTGGGGCGAGGTGGTCCGTCCGGGGATTTATGATGTGCCCCTGACCAGTGATATCATCGGTATTATCTCTTATGCCGGAGGCCCCACCAACATGGCCAGACTCACCAATGTCCGCGTCCTCCGGAATGAACGAACTGCCGAAGGAGAAGATATCCTGGTAAAGGTGGATATCGAAAAATATATCGAGACCGGCGACAAAGAACTTTTACCGGTCATTCGTCCCGGCGATACCATCATGATTCCCCCCAAGTTTATGAAACAAGTGACGGATGTACTGGGAACCTTCAGTGCCATTCTATCTATTGTGAATGTCTTTGCCGTCACCTCCTGGTATTTGTCCAGACCTTAAAAGGAGAGAGGCATGAATTACACCGAAGAACGCCCCTGGGGTATGTTTGAAGTATTACTGGATGAACCCGATTACAAGGTGAAACGGATCACCGTCCTTCCCGGTAAGCGTCTTTCCCTTCAGAGCCACAAACGCCGCAGTGAACACTGGGTCATTACCCGGGGGGATGTGAACGTGGTAAACAATGACGAAGGCAAACCCTACAAAGCCGGCGATCATATCTATATCCCTGCCGGGAACAAACACCGGATCGAAAATACAGGAAACGACAAAGCCGTGTTTATTGAAGTCCAGATCGGGGACTATTTTGGAGAAGACGACATTATCCGGTATGAAGATGATTTTAACCGCGTATAAAAAAAAGGAAGCAGATGAAATACAAAGTAGCCGATATCTCTCTGGCACCTTTTGGCCGAAAAGAGATTGAATTTGCCGAGAAAGAGATGCCCGGACTCATGGCCATCCGGGAAGAATACAGTCACACCAAACCGTTGAAAGGTGCCCGGATTACGGGAAGCCTTCACATGACCATTCAGACGGCAGTCCTCATGGAAACCCTTAAAATCCTGGGGGCTGATGTGCGCTGGGCCAGCTGCAATATTTTTTCCACCCAGGACCATGCCGCAGCCGCCATGGCTGATGCCGGCATTCCCGTCTTTGCCTGGAAAGGGGAGACCCTGGAAGAGTACTGGTGGTGTACCCAGATGGCTCTTCTTCACGGAGATAAAGGGCCGCACCTGATTGTGGACGATGGCGGCGATGCCACCCTTTTTGTCCATGAAGGCGTCAGACTGGAAAAAGCATACGCCGAAACCGGCACCTTGCCGGAAATCACGGCGAAGAATAAAGAACTCCGGATTATGCACAAGCTCATCCTTCAGGAGATGGAAGCCGACCCCAAACGCTGGCATCGTGTGGCGGAAGGTCTCCGGGGTGTAAGTGAAGAAACCACCACTGGTGTCCACCGCCTATATCAGTTCATGGAGCAGGGCAAACTTCTTTTCCCCGCTATCAATGTGAATGATTCCGTCACCAAATCCAAGTTTGACAACCTCTATGGTTGCCGCGAATCCCTGGCTGACGGCATCAAACGGGCTACCGATATCATGGTGGCCGGTAAAACCGTCATGATCTGCGGATACGGTGATGTGGGTAAAGGCTGCGCCCAATCAATGAAAAGCTTCGGCTCCCGGGTGATTATATCGGAAATTGATCCCATTTGTGCCCTCCAGGCTGCCATGGAAGGCTACGAAATCAAAACGGTCGAAGAGGCTATTCGGGAAGATGCCCCGGACATTTTTGTAACAGCCACCGGCAATTGCGACGTGATTACCGCCGATCACATGGCCGCCATGAAGGATATGGCCATTGTGTGCAATATTGGTCATTTTGATAATGAAATTCAGGTGGATGCTGTTTTGGATCGTCCCGATACCCAAAAAATTCATGTCAAACCTCAGGTGGATCAGATCCGTTTTAACGACGGTCACTCCATCATTCTCCTGTCTGAAGGCCGGCTGGTAAACCTGGGCAATGCCACGGGACACCCATCCTTTGTCATGAGCAATTCCTTCAGTAATCAGGTTTTGGCCCAGATCGAACTCTGGTCCAATGACCATGAGAAAAAAGTCTACCGTCTGCCGAAGGTTCTGGATGAAAAAGTCGCCCGGCTCCATCTGAAAAAGCTGGGTGTAAAACTCACAAAACTCACGGAAAAACAGGCGGAATATATCGGCACGCCGGTCGAAGGTCCGTATAAGCCCGATCATTATCGGTATTAATCCATTTAAAAGCGGGATATTTCAATGCTCAGGCGTTTCAGCCCCCGAAACCCCAACAAGAGGGAAAAGCTTTTGTCGTGTCAGGTTTTTATCCTGATTCTCTGTGTCGTCATCGCCGGTATTTTTCTTTTACGTATTCCTGCCAAAGAAGCCAACACTCTGGCTCCGGACACCCTGATGACCCTTCACATTCCCCGGGGAGCACCCTTTACACAGATCGCCGATTCCCTGATTCAACGGGGACTTATTGAATCCCGGCGCCGTTTTTACTGGAGTGCGCGCCTGAAAGGGAAAACCGATAAACTCCAGGCCGGCAATTACCGGGTCCCGGGTGGTCTTTGTTATGGGGAGCTGGTGAATTTCCTCTCGGTGGCCCAACCGCTCCAGATCCGGGTGACAATCCCTGAAGGGCTGGAATTTGAAGAGACAGCCGCACTTCTCAGCGAATATTTTCCCTTTTCAGCAGAAGATTTTGCAGCCTATAAAGACAGCGTCCATCTTTTTCATCTTCCCTTTA